>JALEZF010000082.1 GCA_022773025.1 Clostridium sp.
AACTTGGCGTTTCAAATATAAGCGTACTATATGTCCCTAGCAGAGAGGAATGCCATAGTAAAGACGCGGTAGAAATGATAAAAAAAGCGTCTTTAGTATTTTTTACTGGGGGAGATCAATTGCGAATAACCAGTATACTAGGGGGAACACCTCTTCATAGAGAGCTTATTGATAGTTATGAAAGAGGATGCATCTTTGTGGGTACATCTGCAGGAGCTTCAGTTGTAAGCTCTACCATGATAGTGAACGGACCTGATGATGAGTCACCTAAAAAATGTACCTTAAAAATGGCTCCGGGATTAGGTCTTATTTCTAAAGTTATAATAGATCAGCATTTTGCTCAAAGGGGCAGAATAGGTAGGCTTTTAGTAGGTGTGGCAGAAAACCCTGAAATACTTGGCATAGGAATAGATGAGGATACAGCTATTATAGTGGACAGCGAAAACAAGTTCAGAGTCAAAGGATCTGGTGCAGTTTATGTAATTGACGGCAGAAATCTCTCTTACTCAAATGTGTCTGAACAGTATCAAAATGAACTCCTAAGTTTATTTGATGTAAGAATGCATGTTTTAAAAGAGGGAGATGGCTTTGATCTCAATACAGGAAGGCCGCTAGAGGAGGAATTTCTTAATGAAAATAACGAGTTATAGAGTCTTTGAGGGAAGAAATATTTATTCCCATAAGAAGTGTTTAAGGCTTGACTTGGATCTTCAAGGATATAGCGAAACACCAAGCAAAGACATAGCTAACTTTAATCAAAGACTAGTAGAAAGCATTCCAGAATTATATACTCATAGATGCGGTATATATGAGGAAGGCGGATTTGTAAAAAGATTAGCAGAGGGCACTTATTTAGCTCATATATGTGAGCATATGATTATAGCTCTTCAAAATAGACTTGGAATTGATGTGGCTTATGGAAAAGCTAGAGAAATAAGTGGAGATATGTATTATGACATAATACAATATGAATACAAAAAAACTGTTATTGAGATTGCAAAATTAGCAGTGAATTTCATAAATGCTCTCTGCGGTGATAGAGATTTTAACTTAGAAGAAAAGTTTAATGATATAAAAGCTATTTATAATGAAGAGGTCATGGGTCCTAGCACTATGGCTATTGTTAATGCGGCAAAAAGTAAGGAAATACCTATAACAAGTATGTGGGATAGTGGATTTTATATGCTTGGCTATGGAAAATATAGTAAACTTGTAGAAGCCACAGTAGTAGAAGATACTAGATGTCCTTATGTAGATTTAGCTTGTGATAAGGTAATGACTAAAAAAATATTACAAAATCAATGTATACCTGTAGCAACAGGGGGGATAGTAAATACATTATTAGAGGCTTTGATTCAAGCAGAGTCTATAACTTATCCTGTAGTATTAAAACCTAGATATGGAAATCATGGTAATGGTGTAAAAGTAAACATAAAGAATCAAAAAGAACTTACTGATGCTTTTACTGAAATAAGAAAAGATTATAGTGAAATAATAATAGAAAAGTATTACACAGGAAAAGATTTTAGAATATGTATGATTGATGGAAAAGTGGTAGCAGCATCCCTAAGGCTTCCACCATCAGTTGTAGGAGATGGAAAGAAAACCTTAAAGGAATTGATAGGAATTCTAAACATGGATCCTAAGAGAGGTGAAGAACATGAAAAACCTCTTACAAAAGTTAAATTAAATGATAGCCTTACGAATACTATTTCAAGGCAAGGGTTCAAGCTTCATTCTATAATTCCAAAGGGAGAAATAGTTTACTTAAGAGAAAATGCAAATCTTTCTACAGGTGGTATAGCTATAGATTATACGGATAGAGTGTGCAAGGAAAACATAGAGATTTTTGAGAGAGTAGCGGCATCTCTTAATTTGAACATATGTGGAATAGATGTATGTCACGAAGATCTCGCTACTCCTTTACAGGACAAAGGGATTATAATGGAGGTAAATGCAGGACCAGGAATAAGAATGCACCATTACCCTTATGAAGGGTCATCACGACCAGTTGGAGAGGCTATTGTAAATATGATGTTTAAAAATTCACCTAAATCAATTCCTATAGTTGCAGTAACAGGAACAAATGGTAAGACAACAACAACAAGAATAATAGGCCATACCTTAAGTTGTATGGGATATAATGTAGGGATGACGACAACTAGCGGTATTTATATAAAAGATAAGTGTATTCATAAAGGTGATGATACCGGATATGAAAGTGCTAAAACAGTACTCATGAATAAAGAGGTAGAAGTAGCTGTGCTAGAAACTGCTAGGGGTGGCATCATAAGAAATGGACTATGCTATGATTTAGCTGATGTAGGAATAATAACAAATATAAGTGAAGACCATCTTGGACTTGATGGAATAAATACTATACAGGATTTAGCAAATGTAAAATCACTTGTAGTGGAAGCTGTAAAAAAAGACGGATATAGTGTAATAAATGGTGATGATCCTGTTAGTTTAGATGTTTTAAATAGGGTAAAAGGAAATCCTATAATCTTTTCAAAGGATAAGGATAATCCATATCTAAGAGATAACATAAAGCAAGGTGGATACGGTGTTTATATAAATGACAAATCTATATATGTAGAAAAAAATAAAAAGATTTTCTATGTGGCAGATATAGATGAAATTCCTATAACGCTAAATGGAGCTTTAGATTATAATATTGAAAATGCATTGGCTGCATGTAGTGCATTAGTTGGATTAGGTGTTGACTATTGTACTATAGCTAAAGGGTTAAAGAGTTTTAAATGTGATGAAGAAAGCAATCCAGGAAGGTTCAATGTGTTTGAAGTCAATGGTGGTAAAGTAGTTCTTGACTATGGACACAACATAGAAGGATATAAAGCCGTGATAAGAGGCCTTAAAAGGCTTCCGCATAATAAACTTATTGGAGTTATAGGTGTTCCAGGAGATAGAATGAATTCTAATGTAGAGGAAGTAGGAAGAATAAGCGGGAATTTCTTTGATTACATTGTAATTAAAGAAGATAAAGAAAAAAGGGGACGTATGACAGGAGAAATAGCAGATATTCTAAAAAAGGGAATAGATGAATCCTCTATAAATAGTGAAAATGTGATTACTATATTAGATGAAGTTAGTGCGTTAAAGGTAGCTCTAGATATGATGAATCCAGGAGATATTGTAGTTGTATTCTTCGAGAATTTTGATGGAGTTAGAACTCTAATAAAGAACTATACAAAAATGGAGTACATGAATGATATGCCTAAATTAGGTTAATTAATGAGATGTTATTATAAATGAGGAGAAAATTCTTTAAGAAAAACAAGAATTTCTACTTTGCATTTTAAGAAAAGAATATTGTACAATTAATGTATACGGCTAATGTATATAGCGTGTAGTTTTGATAAACGTAAGGCCAGTTGTCAAAACTACACGTTTTTTTGTTTTTAAAAGAAAAATAAGATAATGATAAGGAGATAATAAGCAATAAAGGATAACAAAATCTATATCTTAATATCTTTATCGCTTCATATTAATTCCCTCTAGAGTATATTAATATTATGATATATAATAAATAAATGAGAATTCAATAAGGTGGGATATATATGAAAGTGAAGGCCTATGGAAAAGTAAATCTTTCTTTAGATATTGTAGGCAAGAGAGAAGATGGATATCATTTTTTAGAAATGATAATGCAGACTATAGATTTATATGATGTAGTAAATGTAGTAAAGATTCCATCTGGAATAGAGATACGGTGCAATAAAAGCTATGTGCCTACAGATAGGAGAAACATAGCTTATAGAGCAGCTGAACTATTTCTAGAGACTTTTAAAATAAAAAGTGGTGTTAGAATAGAAATAGAAAAAAATATACCTATTTCAGCAGGATTGGCAGGGGGAAGTACTGATGGAGCTGCTGTTATAAAAGCTATGAATGACTTGTTCAAGACAAATGCATCTAAAGAAAGGTTATCAGAAATAGGAGTTATTATAGGAGCGGATATACCATTTTGTATATACGGAGGTACAGCTTTAATCAAAGGCATAGGTGAAGAAGTAACGCCTTTAAAAACTTTTGAAAATCATATATTGGTTTTAGTTAAGCCGAATTTTGGAGTTTCAACAAAAGAGGTTTATGGAGCTATAGATATAAAAAAGATTCATAAACATCCAAACACAAAGGCTCTAATGGAGGCAATAGAAAGAAATGATGAAAGGTTTATAAGCTGTAATATGAAAAATGTACTAGAGAATGTTACATTAAATAAACATAGAGTATTGAAGGATATAAAGAATGAAATGATAAAAAGGGGTGCTGAAGGTGCTCTTATGAGCGGAAGTGGCCCTACTGTCTTTGGTATTTTTGACGATATGTTGAAAGCGCAAAGATGTTATGATGCCATGAAGAAAAACTTTAACGAAGTTTATCTAACAAGAACTATATAAATTTCAGCCTAAGGTAGGGTATCTATACTATATCTAAAGCTGAAAATAATAAGGTAAAAGAGATGCTAGGATTTAGTTCCGTTTTAAGATTTTTTAGAAAATCTTTAAGGGAATTAAATTAATAGCATCTCTTTTTGCATAGAATTTATTTTATTGAAAAAAATAAACTGAGGACTCAATGATGAATTAAATACAATGGGAGGGATTATAGTGAAGGAAGAAAAAGACATAAAGGTATATGAGAAACTCGAAGACAATCTCACCTATATAAAATCAGTATTAGAAGGTGCTTCAGATATTGTATATAGAACCTTTGAAGGAGGTAACAATAGCGCAGCCCTTATATATATTGATGGAATGGCTGATAAAGTTTTATTAAATGAATATGTACTAGAAGAATTTATGGCAAACAAAGAAACTATGTCCTTAGATATGATAAAGGAAAGAGTTATAACACTCACAGATTTAAAGGAGATAGACTCTCTAAATGATGGTATAACTGCCCTACTATCTGGTGATACATTTATGCTTTTAGATGGGAGTACCAAGGCATTAGTATTTGCTACAAGAGCATGGCCCAATAGAGGGGTAGGAGAACCGGCAGGAGAAACTGTGGTGCGAGGTCCTAGGGAAGGCTTTACAGAAACCATAAGATTTAATTCTGTGCTTCTTAGGAGAAGAATTAGAGACCCAAGACTAAAAGTTGAGCCTATGTCCCTTGGGGAAAGGTCAAAAACCGATGTGAATATAACATATATAAAAGACATAGTTGATGAAAAAGTTTTAGAAGAAACAAAAAAGAGATTAAACAATATTGACATAGATGCAATACTAGATAGCGGATATGTGGCTCAACTTATAGAAGATGACCCTTGGAGTGTATTTCCTCAGGTGCAATCTACAGAGAGACCTGATGTGGTGGCGGCAGCTTTATATGAAGGAAGAGTTGGAATTCTTGTAGATAACTCACCCTTTGCCCTTATAGTGCCAGCTACGCTTCCACAGTTTTTTCAATCACCAGATGATTATTATCAAAGGTGGATATATGGCTCGTTAACTAGACTTGTAAGAGCTCTTGCAATAATACTTGCAGTGATTCTTCCGGGGCTATATGTGGCGGTCACATCATTTCATACTTCCATAATACCGACTAAACTCGCTTATTCTATAGCAGCCGCAAGGGAAGGGGTGCCTTTTCCGGCTTTTGTTGAAGCTTTGCTTATGGAAATCAGTATGGCATTACTTCTAGAAGCTATAGTGAGATTGCCTAAAGCTATAGGAGCCACCATTGGAATAGTAGGTGGTCTTGTGATAGGTCAGGCAGCAGTGAGCGCAGGTATAATAAGCCCTATAATGGTTATTATAGTTGGAGTTACTGCCATAACAAGTTTTATAACATCAAACTACGAAGTTACCTATGCTTTAAGGATAGTGAGATTTTTAATAATAATAGCGGCATCCATAGCAGGACTTTATGGCATAACCTTCGGATGCATAATATTTTTGATACATTTAATTAAGCTTAAGAGTTTTGGATATTCTTATCTATCTCCAGTTGTAGAGACTACAAAGGATAATTTTAAAGATTTATTCTTCAGATATCCATGGAAGAAGTTTATTAGAAGACCTAATTTCATGAATATAGGTGATAAGATAAGGCAAAAAGGAACACCTTAAAAGGAGGGAATTGTATGAATAACGAAAGCATAAGACCCTATGGATTGTTTACCACAATTGTACTCACAACTATAGGTGTAGGGGCGTTTTCTTATCCCAGATATGTGTGCGAGGTTGCAGGAAGAGATGGATGGATAAGTGCGCTAGTTGCGGGGATATTTGCTATTATCATGGTGTCCTTAATATATTACGTACAAAAGGTTAATAATTTTGATTCATATGTAGATATAATCTTCAATTCATTTGGAAAGTTTTTTGGATACATAGTTTTGTTTTTGTTTATGTTTTATGTCGTTATAACTTTATCTGTAGACATGAGAAGGTTTGTGGAAGTTTTGAAGATTTATCTTCTTCAAAATACACCTATAGAGTTTCTGATTCTAACCATATTGGCTTTAGGTATTTATGTAGTTGGATTTGGTGTAGGAGATTTAATGAAATTTAATGAGGTTGTGTTTTTTATAGTATTTATACCTATGATTTTAGGCTTTATATTTCTTATAAATTCTGTGGATTTTACAAACATAATGCCTATTGGGAAAAGTAGTATGTATGATACCTATATAAGTGGAGTATACAGGGGATTTTTAGCCTTTGGAGGCTATGAAATTTTATTTTTAGCAGCACCTTTCATAAGGGATAGAGAAAAAATAAAGAAAACCACTATATGGTCCATAATCTTCATAGCGCTTTTCTATTCCTTTATAACTATTTATTGTATCTCTATCTTTGAAGTTGAAGAAACAAAAAGTCTACTATGGCCTACTATAACTATGATAACATCTATAGACATACCTGGAAACTTTGTTGAAAGATGGGAAGGTATAGTTATGGTTCTGTGGATATTATTTTATTTTACAACCTTTATAGCTCTCTTATATTTTGCGTGTTACACGATGAGATTTGGATTTAAAATAAGAAAAGCAAGGGTTGGAGCCATAATATTAGTTCCTATAATTTATTTTATAACTACCTATGCTGACAATATAATTCATTTGGATTATCTGTGCAAAAAGCTATTGATTCCTCTAGAGTTTATAAATATAGTTATAGTACCTATATTACTTTTTATAATAACCATCTTAAAGAAAAGAAAGAAGGAGGGAGTGAAATGAAACATAGAAGATTGATTATGTCAATTTTGATTGTACTACTCCCACTTCTATTTAGTGGATGCTGGGATAAATATGAGATAGAGAGAAAGATTTTTGTATCAACTATAGGTATAGATGTTGGTGAAGATATAGATAAAGAACAAAAGATAAAGAATGAGAACAAAGAAAATCAATATGGAGATAAAAATATAAAAAAGCTAAAAGTCACATATGGCTTTCCAGACATAAGTCATTTTTCCCCATCTCAAGCTGTAATAGATAAGGATGGAACTATAACAGTGAGCACATATTCCATGCAGGGTGCTTTTGCTGAAGCAAATAATAAAAGCAGCAGAACTGTATATCTAGGCCATGCTAGATTGATTCTTATAAGTAAGGAGATTTTTAAGTATCCAGATACTTTTAGAGAAGTGGTGGATTATATAAGGAGGCAGCCTAATTTAAATAGAAAGATATATATTGTTTTGACTGACGGTGCTGTGGAGCAATTTATGAATGCGCAATTTGATATAGATAAACATATACAAACATATATAAGTGGTATCTTAGAAAATAATCAGGGGTCTGAATCTGCAGTAGAGATATCTTTAAATGATTTTCTTACAAGTGTTGGTGAGAAAAATAATGCAGTGTTGCCTATACTGAAGATGGATAGAGACAACAAGGAGATAAAACTAAGCGGTATAGGAGTCATGGACAATTATGAATTTAAAGGTCAACTAAATGATGCAGAAACAACCACGGTAGAAGTCCTTCGAGGAAAAGCTAAAAAAGTAGTAAAAGTTGTGAATATAGACGGACATCCTTATGATTACGAAATAGATAGAGTAAAGAGAAAAATAGAGGTAAATGAAAATAATGGAGAGGTTGAGATAAATATTCGTTTAAAGCTCAGTGGTGCTATAAAGGAAGGGTACAAAGAAAGACCTTTAACTTTAGAGGAGATAAAAGATCTTGAATCTATTTTCAACAAAACCATATCTGAGGAATGTATAAAGGTTATGAAGAGCATCCAGCAGAACATTGGCATTGATATTGTTGGCATTGATGATTATATAAGAAAATTTAAACCCTCAATATGGGAAAAGTTTGGAGAGGATTGGTCAGAGATATATTCAAACAGTAACATTACTATAGAAGTAGAAACGGATATAAAAACTATGGGTATAATAAAATAACCAAATAAAAAACATTCTTTCTAGAAAAATGGAGTTTAATATTCATTTTCAAAGAAGAATGTTTTTTATTTAAAAAAATTTCAAATGTTATGTATAAAAAACCTTTTATTGTAAATAATAACAACTAAAGGAGAGGATTAGGGATGAAGAAAGTTATAGCCATAGTGCTTAGTTTTATAGGAATTATAGTTTTATTTAGTGGATACAATAAAAATGTACAAGCAGAGGAAACTCAAGAAAACATGAGTTCTAAGATAATAAGATTTCATGTATTAGCTAATAGTGATAGTGAAGATGACCAAGCTCTTAAAATTAAAGTTAGAGATAAGGTTTTAGAATATATAGCTCCAAAACTTAAAGAATCAAAATCAAAGGATCAGTCTAGAAATATTTTAATAAGTGAAGAGGAAAATGTAAGGAATATATGCTTGAAAGTCATTAGAGATAACGGATATGATTATGATGTAGATATACAACTTAACAAGCAGAACTTTCCTGTGAAGACTTATGGAAATATAGTTCTTCCTCAAGGGGAGTATGAAGCTTATAGAATACTTATAGGAAATGGAGAAGGACAAAATTGGTGGTGTGTTATGTTTCCGCCATTATGCTTTGTAGATATATCAAAAGGTGAACCAGCTTACGAAGAAAATGAAAAAAACATGAAGGAAGTCTTGGATGATGATGAGTACAATTTAGTAGATGGAACTAAAAAAGAAGAAGAGGTAACCTTTGGATTTAAGATAGTAGAAATCATAAAAAGTTTATTTAGCTAAAAGGAACCATGTGAAGAATTTTAAAGAGAAGAGGGAGTGTGCTGTAAAATATATGACTTATTTTACAGCACACTTTTATTTGAGGACAAGTAGTCTTTCATTAAATTAATAATATTAGTTCCAGAATGCGGTTTTGCAAAATCAGAATATCTATCTCTCATTGAATTTAGAAGTTCAGGATTCATTAAAAGATAGCTGATTTTTTTGCTACAGCTCATATCATCGTTAATATGAAAAGCTAATTTATGTCTTAGCAAAAATTCTGAGTTCTTTTCTTCTTGTCCTGGTATTGCTGAAATAAGAAAAAGGGGAATATTACATATCAAAGCTTCGGAGACTGTAAGACCTCCAGGTTTAGTGATTAAAAGGTCAGAACATCTCATATATTTGTTTACATCATTGGTGTAACCCAGAATACAAGTCTTTATAGGAGCATCTTTTGCAATTTCCTCTAGAGATATTTTTAGTTTTGTATTATTGCCTGTTATTATGATGATTTGAAAATCTAAATCTATGGTAAGGATGTCTTTGTAAATTTTTGCGATATCTCCTATGCCTAGACTGCCTCCCATTATCAAAATAGTTTTTTTGCCTTGGGATAGACCTATGGAATCTAAAGTTTCAGCTTTAGATGAGGAAGTCAAAAATTTAGGGGATACTGGAATACCAAAGGCATAAACCAATGAAGATGGAACTTTTCTTCTTATCATATCAAGCTTCATTTCTTCACTGGAAACTATATAGCTGTCTATATGAGGTTGAATCCAAAATTTATGTGGGGCGTAGTCTGTCAATATTGATATTAATGGACATGAAATCTTTCCAGTGGCTTTCAGGGAGGAAAGCATGTCATTGGAAAAAGGATGAGTAGATACTATGATGTTGGGATGGAAATTATAAATTAAAGAAAGAAGCTTTGGTGATATAAAATTTATAAGCTTATTTGATATGGAATAAATTAAATCAGCATTTTCAGTATATTTGTATAAGAAACCAAAGGAAGCTGGGGAGATTTTTAAACTTTTCAAATAGGTTCCTATAATGATTTTATCAAGTAGTGGATTTATATAGTTAAAGGTATCTATTATTTCAACCTTAGCTTTTGGATCATCTAATTTTATATAAGATTTTAAAGAGGAAGCAGCATGCATATGTCCACCTCCTGCAGATATAGAAAATATTAAAACATTCATTATCATCCCATGCCTTTCAACAATAATAAAATTAATTAGTAAAAGATTTTAAAGATTCAATATTGTACTAACAAATCCTATTATAGTATATGAATGTTAAGAATTATATTAGAAAAAACTAAAAAAAATCTTAAAAATAACTTAGAAAGCATGTAAGGGGATTATATAGATATTTAAAGAAGAGCTATTGAAACTTAAGGAAAGTTATTTTAAAATTTTATATAGTACCTGTATAGAAAGGAATGACGAGATGGATAAAAAAGCTGTGGTATATATAAAGAGTAAGCAAAGTGTTGATGAGGAAGGAATAGAAGTTGTTAGTGCAGGAAAATTTAAAAAGACAGAATATGGTTTTCTAGTAGCTTATGAAGAAACGGAGCTTTCAGGAATGGAAGGCACAACAACATATTTGAAGATATTTGAAGAAAAGCTTATCCTTCAAAGAGAAGGGAGCACCTTAGCGGAGTTAGAATTCAAAAAAGGAAATGACAATGTGAGCCTTTATGACACACCATATGGTACTCTTGAATTGAGAGTGAAGACAAATAGTGTGTTTATGAATGTAGATGACAATGGAGGCAAGATAAGTGTGGATTATGACATATCATTGTCTGGTCAGAAGCCATACAAAACCATATTAGATGTAGAGATAAAAGCATAAAAGGTCCATCATCAATTCAAAAGTTTCAATAAGAGATATAGAATAAGAATAATCTATAGAGAATGTTCGTAGGAAGATTTATTTCTGCGAACATTTTTATTTTAGAGAGAAGAATTTTCGCTTGAATTTTGAACTAATGATATGAGAAATGATTAAAAAATGAAAATAGGGACATATTCTTAAATAAGATTTAGAAAGGAGTTGTAGAAAAGTGCTTAGTGAGGAGAAAATGATACAAATCATTAAATTTATATGTGATAAGAATCATACTTCAAATGAGCAGTTAATGAATATTTTAAAAGACAAAGAATATAAGTATTTAACTATTCTTATACTAAAAAAATATGGATACGGTAATCGCTTAGATGAGATGATGGATTTTAAGAGCAAGAGGTCTGTAAACTACAGTGTAAAAAAGGCAGAAGAAAAATTTTTTATAAATAGTGAATTTAGAGATAAATATTTCAAATTAGAAAAAGAATTGCAAGATATGATGTAAGAAATTATATTTTCAAAAAGCTAAAAAAAGACTATCGCGCCAACAAAAAATGTGGTATCATATAATCTATGTTTAAAAAAAATTTATTCAATTAGGGAGGTAATTACTATTATATGAGATGTTACCTCTGTTGTCAATAAAAATTTTAACTTTAGGAGGATTATATGAATACTAAGTATATTTTTGTTACAGGAGGAGTGGTTTCATCCCTTGGAAAGGGTATTACTGCAGCATCTTTAGGGAGACTTTTAAAGAATAGAGGACTAAAGGTATCTATTCAAAAATTTGATCCATATATAAATATAGATCCAGGAACTATGAGCCCATATCAGCATGGAGAGGTGTTTGTTACTGATGATGGAGCGGAAACAGATCTTGATTTGGGTCATTATGAAAGATTTATTGATGAAAGTTTAACTAAAAATAGCAATATAACTACTGGAAAAGTATATTGGTCAGTTATATCAAAAGAGAGAAAAGGTGAATACTTAGGGGGAACGGTTCAGGTTATTCCTCATATCACTAATGAAATAAAGTCCAAGGTATATGAAGCGGCAGAAGAGAGTAATGCTGATGTTATCATAACTGAAATAGGAGGAACTGTAGGAGATATAGAGTCTCAACCTTTCCTTGAAGCTATAAGACAAGTGAAATTCGAAGCTGGAAAGGAAAATGTGTGCTATATTCACGTTACGCTAGTTCCGTATCTTCATAAAGCAGGTGAGCTTAAAACTAAACCTACTCAGCACTCAGTAAAAGAGCTTAGAAGTATTGGTATTCAGCCTGATATTATAGTTTGTAGAACTGAAAAGCCTTTATCAGAGGATTTAAAGAGCAAGATAGGCTTATTCTGCAACATAGAGGGAAGCTCTGTTGTGCAAAATTTAGATGCAGAAAATTTATACGAAGTCCCATTACTTCTTCAAGAAGAAGGGTTAGATTCTTTGGTTTGTGAAAAACTAAAGTTATCAACAAGAGAAATAGATAATGAATCCTGGATAAAGATGGTTAAGGGGTTCAAAAATTTAAAAGACGAAGTTAATATAGCACTTGTCGGAAAGTATGTAGAGCTTCATGATGCTTATATTTCTGTAGTAGAAGCGTTAAATCATGGTGGTTTAGCTAATAACGTTAAGGTGAATATTAATTGGATCAATGCTGAAGATATAAATGAAAAAAATGCAGATACCATACTAAAAGACTCACATGGAGTTTTAGTTCCAGGAGGTTTTGGTGACAGAGGTATTGAAGGAAAGATAGGGGCTATAAGATGGGCGAGAGAAAATAAAATTCCTTTCCTTGGAATATGTCTTGGTATGCAGTGCGCTGTTATTGAATTTGCTAGAAATGTATTAGGATATGAAGGAGCGAACAGTTCTGAAATAGCTAATGAAACAAAATATCCTGTTATAGATTTGCTTCCAGAGCAAAAGGATATTGAAGAAGTAGGCGGTACTATGAGGCTTGGTGCTTATCCTTGTAAACTGTCAAAGGACAGTAGGGCTATTGAGGCTTATGGAAAAGATATGATTCAAGAACGACATAGACACAGGTATGAGTTTAACAATGATTATAGAGAAACTATTGTTAAAGGTGGACTAAACATAACTGGAACTAGTCCTGATGGTAAACTGGTTGAAATTGTAGAAGTGAAAGATCATCCTTGGTTTGTGGGATGTCAATTTCATCCTGAATTAAAGTCAAGACCAAATAATCCTCATCCATTATTTACAGATTTTATTAAAAATGCAAAGAAAATAACAAAAATATAAAAAGTATGGTATAAAATAGAAAAAATATAGAGGAAATTTCTTCATCAACCTTGAAGTATTTGCAATAATGATTATAATTAAAATGAGTTTCTAAATTTAGTATAAGAATTTGTTTTAATGATAATAATTTTTAGTGCCACCTAAATATTAAGAATGGTTTTGTAATAATACATAATTGGAGGTGCCGTATTGGTTAATAATAATTACGATGACATGACCTTGGTTGAGATTCGTAAAATAGCTAAAGACAATAATTTAAAAAATATAAGTAAGCTAAAAAAAGCGGAGCTTATAGAGGCTATAAAAAGTTTAGAGTCATCTAATACTAATCAGGTTTCTATAGAGAGAAACGGAGTAGTATTAAAAGAAAAGATAACTCCAAAATCAAGTAATGAAGAAATTTATGCAAAGAATGAAAGTGAAACTAAAGTTCAAGTTGATAATCAAGAAGATAAAAGACAAAAATTAAAAACTATGATAAATGAATCGGACTCAGTATCTGGAATATTAGATATAAATGAGAATAATAGTTTTGGATTTTTAAGATGTGAGAACTATTTGACTGGAAGCGATGATGTATATGTGTCTCCTTCTCAGATAAGAAGATTTAATCTTAGAACTGGTGATGAGGTAAGAGGAAAAGTTAGAACTCCAAAAGAGGGAGAGAAGTTTAAAGCACTTCTTTATGTTGAGAGTGTAAATGGTGAAAGACCAGAAAGAGCGGTTATGAGAACTCCTTTTGAGAAGCTTATTCCTGTATATCCACAGGAAAGGTTGAGACTAGAAACTGATGATTCAAGAGACTTGTCTTCAAGGCTAATGGATATAATATGTCCTGTTGGTAAAGGACAAAGAGGTGTCATAGTAGCCCCACCTAAAGCTGGAAAGACTACTTTATTAAAGAAAGTAGCTCAAAACATATCTAAGAATTATCCAAATGTAAAACTGATAGTGCTTTTAATAGATGAAAGACCAGAAGAGGTTACAGATATGCAAAGGTCTATTCAAGGGGAAGTTGTTTACTCTACCTTTGATGAGGAGCCTATGAACCATACTAAAGTTGCTCAACTTGTTTTGGAAAGAGCAAAGAGACTTGTGGAGTATGGAGATGATGTAGTTATACTTTTAGATAGTTTAACAAGACTTGCTAGAGCTTGTAATCTTACAATAACTCCAACGGGAAGAACTCTATCTGGTGGATTAGATCCAGGAGCTCTTATAATGCCAAAGAAATTCTTCGGAGCTGCTAGAAATATAGAAAAAGGCGGAAGTCTTACTATATTAGCTACTGCTTTAGTTGAAACAGGAAGCCGTATGGATGATATGATCTTTGAAGAGTTTAAGGGTACCGGAAATATGGAAGTGCATCTAGATAGAAAGCTTCAAGAAAGAAGAATATTTCCAGCTATTGATATATACAAATCAGGAACTAGAAAAGAGGAACTTTTATTTACTGATGATGAAAAAGATGCTTCTTTCGCAGTTAGAAGGGTTATGTATAGAGATGGAAATATAGATGACGTAACAGAAAATCTTATAAATTATTTATCAAAGACAGCTAATAATGATGAGTTCGTAGAAATGATAAAAAAGAGTGATATTTTCTCTAAATAAGAATAATTTTAGATATATGCTCTTAAAACATACAGTGGGTAGTGAGGATTTAATTAATTTTAAAGATTCACTGCCTATTGTTTTGGTTAAAATAAAACTCAAAAAATAAAAAAACCAAATCAAGAAAAACTTGAGATGGTTTTTTCATTGCTCTATGAATCTAAGTAGCTAAGGAAAAACTACGTTCTTTCCTTAAAAGTACTATTCCTCATTCTTTAAGTTGAATTTCTTATTGAATCTTTCAACTCTTCCGCCAACGTCAACGATCTTTTGACGGCCAGTGAAGAATGGGTGGCACTTTGAGCATATTTCTACTTTAAGTTCCTTCTTAACAGAACCAGTTGTAAAAGTATTTCCACATGCGCACTTAACCACTGCATCAGTGTGGTATTCTGGATGTATGCCTTCTCTCATTTTGTTCACCTCTTTCAAGTTGCGGTATATCCGCTTATAACTACTAGATTATATCATAAATTTAAAAGTTTAGTCAATAGAAAATGAAGTGAGTTTATGGTATAATCTTTAAAGATACTGGAAAGCGAAAAGGAGAAAAAAGATGGCTAAACTTTACTTTAGATATGGAGCAATGAATTCAGGAAAATCTACAAGCTTAATGCAAGTAGCTTATAATTACGAAGAACGTGGAATGAAGATACTTTTAATGAAGCCAGAAACAGATACAAAAGGTGGAGATAAAGTTTTATCTAGACTAGGAGTTGCAAGAAAAGTTGATGTTATAGTAAAAAAAGAGGAGAATATATTTAACTTAATAGAAGAAAGATTAAAAAGTGATGATATTCATTGTATACTAGTTGATGAGGCTCAGTTCTTGAAGTCACATCATGTAGATGAATTGTTTAAGGTTGCTGTAATGAAAGACGTGCCAGTTATATGTTATGGACTAAGAACAGATTTCCAAATGAATGGTTTTGAAGGTAGCCAGCGCTTGCTTCTTATAGCTCATAGCTTAGAAGAGATGAAGACTATTTGTGCCTGTGGAAGAAAGGCTGTGCTAAATGGAAGAAAGATAAATGGAAGATTTGTATTTGAAGGAGAGCAGGTTGCAATAGACAAGACTGACAATGTGGAATATGAATCTTTGTGTGGGAAATGCTACTTTGAACAAAAGGATGCATATAGAAAATAAAAAAATAAGGATAGGTAGGGGAAATATGAAAAGAAAATGCAATGTGGGAGGTCAGGCTGTAATCGAAGGCGTTATGATGCGTGGTGAAAAGGGTATTGCTACTGCAGTTAGAAAGCCTAATGGTGAAATAACTATAGATTTAAAGAAGCAGATACCATTAAATAAAAGAAATAAGTTTTTTTCACTCCCTGTGATAAGAGGTTTTTTAGCTCTTGTAGATTCACTTGTTATAGGAATTAAAACATTGAATTTTTCAGCGTCCTTCTTTGAGGAGGATGAGGAGCCATCTAAGACTTACGAATTTATGAACAAAATCTTTAAGGGGAAAGCTGATGATATAATAATTGGCTTTACAACTATTTTATCCTGCGTGCTTTCTGTAGGACTGTTTATAATAGTGCCCACTATAATAGCTCAATTTTTTAAACGCATGGGCATATCCAGTGTAGGTCTGAATTTTATAGAAGGTATAATAAGGGTTATCTTGTTCCTTATGTATATAGTTCTTATAAGCAAGATGGATGACATATATAGACTTTTCCAATATCATGGAGCAGAACATAAGACTATATTTTGCTATGAAGATGAATTAGATCTCACAGTGGAAAATGTAAAAAAGTTTGGTAGGCTTCACCCTAGGTGTGGGACTAACTTTATGTTTTTAGTTGTTCTTGTAAGTATAATACTTTTTTCTTTCACTGGATGGGGAAGTGTTGCTGAAAGAATTATATCAAGACTTTTGCTTTTACCTGTAGTATCCGGAGTAACCTTTGAAATCATAAAATGGTTAGGGGTTTCCGATAGTGCTATAGGAAAAGTTGTGGCATATCCTGGATTAAAGCTTCAACTTTTAACTACAAAGGAACCAGATGATAAACAAATAGAAGTAGCTATAGCTTCCTTGAAAGCAGCAGAAGGTATTCCTATAGAAAAAACTATTGGTGAGCTCTTAAATGAATCTAATGAACAGCTTAAAAATGTGAGCGAAACTTATATATTAGATGGACAGCTAATGATGGAAAAAGTAATAGGAAAAGACAGAATTTATATAATGACTAATAGATCTGAAAAGCTGACTTTAGATAATGAAACTGAATTTAGAGCGCTTTTGAAGAAAAGAAAAAATAATATGCCTATGAAATATATATTAGGACATACTGAATTTATGGGTATAGATTTCTATGTGGAAAAAGGAGTGCTTATTCCTAGAAATGATACTGAAATACTTGTGGAAAATGCATTGGACATCATAAAATCCATGGATAGTCATGATATAAAAATTTGTGATCTATGTTGTGGTTCCGGAGCTATTGGTTTGTCTTTGGCGAAATTTTTAGAAAATGTTACAGTAGATCTTATAGATATAGAAGAGATCCCAGAAAAGGTTACGAAAATAAACATAGAGAGATTGGAATTGGAGAAAAGATGCAAATTTATTCATAGTGACCTTTTAGAAAAAGTTATAGAAGAAAATAAAAAATATCAGATATTAGTAAGTAATCCTCCTTATATAAAGGCAGAAAATATAGATGAACTTATGAAGGATGTAAAGGATTATGAGCCTAAAAAAGCTCTTGATGGAGGATGTGATGGTCTCGACTTTTATAGAGACATTGCAAAGGAAGCTCTTAAGGTTTTAGAAGAAAACGGATATATAGTGTTTGAAATAGGTTATGATCAAAGACAGGATGTGGAGTCTATCCTTAAAAATAATGACTATAAAAACATAAAAACTATACAGGATTTGGCAGGGAAAGATAGAGTTGTATTAGGTCAAAAAATATCTAATGATTAAATAAACAAAAGTTGTAGAAGAAACAAAGGATAAGCTATTAGTGACTTATCTAGTGTTGATTAGAAATTATATTTTGTGATATAATTATAAACTATGAAAATATGATTACGGAGTGATAAAAAGAATGTTAAATAAGCTTAATTTTATAGAAGCAAAGTACGATGAATTATCGATGAAAATAAGTGATCCTTCAGTAATGGCCAACCAAAAAGAATGGCAGAAACTTTGTAAGGAACATGCGGATTTAGAGAGTATAGTAACTCCATTTAAAGAATACAAAAAGGCTGAAGAGGATATAGAATTTAATAAGGAATTAATAGAAAATGAGAGTGACAAAGAGCTTAAGGAAATGGCTCAAGAGGAGCTTAAGGAGCTTATTGAAACAAAAGAAAGATTGGCTGAAGAGCTAAAAGTGCTACTATTACCTAAAGACCCTAATGATGACAAGAACGTATTTGTAGAAATTAGGGGTGGTGCTGGTGGAGATGAAGCAGCACTATTTGCAGCAAACCTTTTTAGAATGTATACAAAATATGCAGAAAATAGAAGATGGAAAGTAGAGCTTATGTCTGCTAATGAAACAGATATTGGAGGATTCAAGGAAGTTGTCTTTATGCTAAAGGGTCATGGTGCATACTCAAGACTTAAGTATGAGAGCGGAGTTCATAGAGTACAGAGAGTGCCAGATACAGAATCAAGTGGAAGAATTCACACATCTACTGCTACAGTTGCAGTGCTTCCAGAAGTTGATGATGTAGATGTAGAAATAAATCCAAATGATTTAAAGATTGATGTGTTTAGAGCATCAGGAAATGGTGGTCAGTGCGTAAATACCACAGACTCAGCTGTAAGAATGACTCACTTACCAACAGGACTTGTTGTATCATGTCAGGATGAAAAATCTCAGCTTAAAAACAAAGAAAAGGCTCTTAAGATATTAAAAGCTAGACTATATGAAAAAGCGGAAGCTGAAAGAACTGCAAGTATAGCAGAAGACAGAAAGAGCCAAGTTGGAACTGGAGATAGAAGTGAAAGAATAAGAACATACAACTATCCTCAAGGAAGAGTAACAGACCACAGAATAGGACTTACTCTTTACAAGCTTGAAACTTTCTTAAATGGAGATATAGATGAGATAATAGATGCTCTTATTACAACTGACCAAGCTGAAAAGATGAAGTCTATGGGAAATACAGAAGAACTTTAAAATAATTAGTGAATGGGTTTACCCATTCACTGAATTGATATCTATATAAATATTATCAGGGGTGGAGCTATGAATATTGATAAGGCCATAAGAAAGCAGAGAAAATCTTACAAGATATTTATGCTTACTATGAGCTTTATTTTTTTAATATTACCTACAGTGTTATTTGCAACAGAACTCCACAAAAATTTATTCTTGCTATTTTATATGGCTATTATAGAATTATTGGTGGCTATGTCCATGTTTATAAGAGCTAATCAAGAAAGGCTGGAGTTTGAGTATGGTAATAATAAACTTAAGATATCCGTAGGGCTTATCAGGAAAAATTACATTATCTTTTGTGATAAGATTGCCTTAGTACATACAGAAGATAAAGAAGATGATTTTTCAATAATTATAGTCACTACACTAAAGTTTAGAAATAAGAAAATAAGGCTTATAAGTAAAGAATTTTTAAAACGATATCCTTATGCTGGAAATGAGTACCTTAAGCTAAAAAAGAAGGAACCTGAAAAGCCATTTTACTACATAGTGATTAAAAAAGGTGGATTAAAAAAGTACTTACTATTAAACACTATATATAAGAATTCTGTAAAAGCTATGTTTACAGATGAAGCTATAGAAAATATAAAGAAGGCTAGAGGTCTATAAAAGTTATATTTCTTCTTCTCCATAAATAAAATTAATAATGGAGGAGGGAGAATTATGAATCTTATTTTAATAATAATAGTTAGTTCTGTAATATCTCTTATAGGTACCATGATAGGTGCATCTATAGGAGTATTCGTTAAGAATCCAAGTCCCAAATTTATTGGTGGAGCTATGGGATTTGCAGGTGGATTGATGCTTTCTGTAGTGGCTTTTGACTTGATACCAGAGGCTATGGAAAAGACGGGATTTTGGAATGTTATAGCCTTTTATATCCTAGGTATTGTAATAATTTACGCTATAGACAGGCTTACAGACAACAGGTCAGCCAAATCTTATTCTAAGGTAGCTCTCATAACGTCATTAGGACTTATGTTACATAACTTTCCTGAGGGGGTTATAATGGGATGTGGGTTTCTAGCAGGGAAGACATTAGGGCTTAAGATGAGTCTTATAATAGCTATACATGATATACCTGAAGGGTTGGCAGTGACAACACCTCTTATGGCGGCTCATAAAAGTCCGGCGAAAGTTCTTTTATATGCTTTTGTAACAGCACTTCCTACAGCTTTTGGAGCGATATTAGGAGTGGGACTTGGAAATATATCTGACAAATTCTTAGGTGTGTGCCTTTCCATAGCTTCTGGAATAATGATGTATGTGGTATTTGGAGAACTTATACCAGAATCAAATAATTTGGGTAGTAATGTTATAAACACTGTGAGTCTTTTGGTTGGAGTGACTTTAGGACTTATAATGATGAATGTTATGTAATTTACGAGGAGGATTTAAAGTTGAAAACGGAGATAGCTATTGTTGATGAAAACAACATAGATATGGCTAAAGTAAAGAAAGCAGCGCAAATCATAAAAGATGGAGGAGTTGTAGCTTTTCCCACAGAAACAGTGTATGGCCTTGGAGCTAATGCTTTGAATGAAGAAGCTGTAAAAAAAATTTTTATAGCAAAAGGACGACCTCAGGATAATCCTTTAATAGTTCACATTCAAAGTATTGATGAATTAGAGAATTTGGTGTATGATATATCAGATGTAGCGAAAAAACTTATGAATAAATTTTTTCCTGGACCAATTACTATAATTTTAAACAAGAAAGATATCATTCCAGATATGACTAGTGCAGGTCTTAAGACTATAGGTATAAGAATGCCTAAAAACAAAATAGCGCTGAAGCTTATAAAGGAAGCAGGAGTTCCTATAGCAGCTCCTTCTGCTAATATCTCAGGAAGACCTAGTCCTACAGATGTGGAAAGGTGTATAGAGGATTTAGACGGAAGAGTTGAAGGTATCTTGGGAGGGTCCTGTAGTGAAATCGGAGTAGAATCAACCATAGTTGACTGTACTGTAGATCCGCCTTGCGTATTAAGGCCGGGTGGGGTGACTTTAGAAGAGCTAAGAGAAGTTGAAGATGATATCTACATGGATAAGGCTATCATGCAAAAGCCAAGCAAGGACCTAAGGCCTAAGGCTCCGGGAATGAAGTATAGGCATTATGCACCAAAAGCTCAGGTAAAAATTATAGAGGGAAATGTAGAACAAACTGTTGCAAAAATTAATGAAATGTTGCAGAATTATATAGATGATAATAAGAAAGTAGGAATTCTTGCTTCTGATGAAACTAAGGACCTTTATAAAAATGGTACTGTAATTTCATTAGGTAGTTTAGAGAATATGCAGGAAATAGCGTCAAATTTATTTGAAGCTTTAAGACATCTTGATGATTTAAATGTTGATATAATATTATCAGAATCCTTTGAAGAGAAGGGAATAGGTGTAGCCATAATGAATAGACTCAGAAAG
The DNA here is from genome assembly GCA_022773025.1 of Clostridium sp. GTDB lineage: Bacteria > Bacillota > Clostridia > Clostridiales > Clostridiaceae > Clostridium_X. The sequence goes on from JALEZF010000082.1 coordinate 21,524, forward strand.
GCTGCAGGCTTTAATGTTGTCAGAGTATAGAAGGAGGTAAAGATGAAAATACTATTTGTATGCACAGGAAACACTTGTAGAAGTCCTATAGCAGAAGTTATATTTAATAAAAAGTGTGAAATGGAAGGCGTAAAAGCTATTTCAGCAGGTATTTCTGTAGTTCCATGTAGTGTGGCATCTAAAAATTCTTCACAGGTTGTTTTTCAAAATTTAGACATAGATATAAGCAAAAGAGCTGCTGTTCAGATAACAGCAGATATCATAAAATCTTGTGACTTAATTTTAACAATGACTCAATATATGAGGGATGTTCTAAAAAAGAATTTTTGTGAAAAGTCAGAATGCATATACACCCTAAGCGATTTTGTTGGTGCAGAGGGTGATGTTATGGACCCTTACGGTGGAGATATTTCCTTATATGGAGAGACTTACAAAGATTTAGAAAAGAAAATAGATATGCTGCTTACAAAATTAAAAGAAGATATGAGTATTTAAGAATACTACTATCTTCTTTTTTGCAATAATCAAAATATATAAACATATTGGAGGTATTACTATGAAAATAGCAATAGGATGCGATCACGGTGGATTTCAATTGAAAGAGGAAGTGAAAAAGCATCTTGCTCAAAAGGGCATAGAATTCGAGGATTTTGGTACATATAGCGAGGCATCTTGTGACTACCCAGACATAGCTGCTTGTGTTGGAGAAAAAGTAGTTGCAAAAGAATTTGAACTTGGAATATTAATTTGTGGAACTGGTATTGGAATAGGTATAGCTGCAAATAAAATTCCAGGAGTTAGAGCAGCTCTATGCAGTGACACATTTAGTGCCCATGCAACTAGACAGCATAACAATGCAAATATACTAACAATGGGTCAGAGAGTAGTTGGAACTGGACTTGCGTTAGATATAGTAGATACATTTTTAAATTCTTCATTTGAAGGTGATAGACATCAAAGAAGAATAGACAAAATATCAGCAATAGAAAATAAATATAATAAATAGGAGTGAAGAAAATGAGTAAAGTTACACAAATATCACATCCCCTAATACTACACAAACTATCTTTTATAAGGGATAAAAACACTGGATCTAAGGATTTTAGAGATCTTGTAAGCGAAGTTGCTATGCTTATGGCATATGAGGTTACTAGAGATGTACAAACTACAGATGTAGAAATAGAAACTCCTATCTGTAAAACTACATGCAAAACTTTAGCAGGAAAGAAGATGGCTATAGTTCCAATACTAAGAGCAGGACTTGGAATGGTAGATGGAATGCTAAACTTAATACCAGCTGCAAAGGTTGGACACATAGGATTATATAGAGATGAAGAAACTCTACAACCAGTTGAGTATTTCTGCAAATTACCTCAAGATATTGAGGAAAGAGACGTTATAGTTGTAGATCCAATGCTTGCTACAGGAGGATCTGCTGCAGATGCTATAACACTTCTTAAGAAAAGAGGAGCAAGAAATATAAAGCTAATGGTACTTATAGCAGCACCAGAAGGATTAAAGGCTGTTATGAATGAACACCCAGACGTAGATATATATACCGCATCTGTTGATGAGAAGCTTAATGAAAATGGATATATAGTTCCTGGTCTTGGAGATGCTGGGGACAGATTATTTGGAACTAAGTAAAAATTAAAACTTTCTTAAAAGGCTGTAGAAACCGTAGGGTGCTACAGCCCTTTTGTTTACTTATAGGGGGATTTAGGGTATAATTTAGGTGTTTAAGTAAATGTATCGAGATAAAAGGAGATTTTAGGGAGATATGAATAGAAGGGATAAACATAACTATTATTTAGATATAGCTCAGACTGTTTTAGAGAGAGGAACATGTTTAAGAAGAAATTATGGGTCAATAATAGTAAAGAATGATGAAATTATATCAACTGGCTACACAGGTGCCCCTAGAGGAAGGAAAAACTGTATAGATCTTAACAGTTGTATAAGAGAAAAATTCAATGTTCCTAGGGGAACTCATTATGAATTGTGCAGAAGTGTTCACAGTGAAGCTAATGCCATTATAAGTGCTGCTAGAAAAAATATGATAGGGGCTACTTTGTATTTAGTAGGAAAGGATTGCAGAACAGGAAAATTAGTAGAGGATGCTAATTCTTGTGCTATGTGCAAGAGACTTATAATTAATTCTGGAATTAAAGAAGTTATAGTTAGGATAAGCGAAGATGATTTCAATATATTAGAGGTTGAAGATTGGATAAAAGAGGATGATTCTTTAGACATGATTACTGGATACTAAAATAAATTTAGATAGGAAGAATATATATGGGTGATATAAAACTAGCTGTTATAGCTTTTCTTATATCTTTAGGAGTTACTCCTTTTGTAAGGAAATTAGCTTTCAAGATAGGGGCTGTAGATGTACCTAAAGAAGCGAGAAAGATTCACAATAAACCCATGCCTAGAATGGGTGGATTTGCTATTTTCATAGCCTTTGTTTTAGGTCTTGTCATAAGCAAAGGTGCGATAACTACAACAGAGAGAGGAATAATAATAGGCGCTACTGTAATTGTGATAGGTGGTATCTTAGATGATGTCATGGATTTAAAGCCGAAAAGTAAACTTGCATTTCAGGTACTGGCTGCGGTGATACTTATACTACATGGTATATACATAAATTCCATAACAAATCCGTTCTCATCATTAAGTGATGGATTTATCAATATAAATATATTTGCAATTCCTATGACTATAATATGGGTTGTAGGTGTTACTAATGCATTAAACTTAATTGATGGACTTGATGGTCTTGCAGCAGGAGTGGGATTTATAGCATCAGTAACTATATACATGGTTGCGATATTAGCAGAGAGAAATAGTGTAGCTACATTAACAGCTATACTGGCTGGATCAATACTGGGCTTTCTGCCATATAATTTCAATCCGGCATCTATATTTATGGGAGATACGGGATCTCAGCTTTTAGGATTTCTTCTTGCGGCTATATCCATGGAGGGAGCTGTAAAGTCAGCTACCACCTTTGTTATAGTTGTGCCAATATTGGCATTAGGATTGCCTATTTATGATACTCTATTTGCTGTTATAAGAAGAAAGGTAAATGGAAAATCTATAATGGAGGCCGATAGAGGACATTTGCATCATAGATTATTAGATTTAGGACTTAGTCAAAGGCAAAGCGTTATAATAATGTATTTAATAAGCGCATGCTTAGGTGCCATTGCTATACTTGCTATGGAAATAAGTACAAAGAAAGCTTATTTCTTACTGGTTTCGGTTATAGTGTTAATTGCCGGAGTAGCATGGAAAATGGGATTTTTCAAGAAAAGTATTTAGCGTTAGGAGAGAAAATAATGAAGAAAATTAAGGTTATGACTATATTTGGAACGAGACCGGAAGCGATAAAGATGGCTCCGTTAGTTAAAGAATTAGAAAGCAGAGATGAGATAGAGTCTATAGTATGTGTAACAGCTCAGCATAGACAGATGCTTGACCAAGTTTTAAATCTTTTTGAAATAACACCTCAATATGACTTAAACATAATGCAGACAAAGCAGACTTTAACAGGGATAACTAACAGAGTATTAGAAGGATTAGAAAAGATATATGACGATGTGGAACCTGATATGATACTAGTTCATGGAGATACCACAACAACATTTGCAGGGGCTTTATCAGCCTTCTACAAGCAAATCAAAGTTGGACACGTAGAAGCCGGACTTAGAACTTTTGATAAATATTTCCCATTTCCAGAAGAGATGAATAGAAAGCTTACTGGAGCTATAGCTGATTTACATTTTGCTCCAACACAAGGGTCAAAAGCTAATCTTTTAAGAGAAGGAGTAGGAGAAGACCAAGTTATAATAACAGGAAACACAGTAATAGATGCTATGGAGTTTACTGTAGAAGATGACTACAAGTTTGAAACAGAAGAGCTTAATACTATAGATTTTGAAAATAAAAAAGTAATAATGGTAACAGCCCATAGAAGAGAAAATTGGGGAGAAGGCATAGAAAATATATGCAAATCTTTAAAGAGTATAGTTGAAAACAATAAAGATGTAGAGCTTGTTTATCTTGTTCATTTAAATCCAGTTGTTAAGGATGTTGTTTATAAACACTTAGACAATATGAATAGAGTGCATCTTTTATCTCCGCTTGATACGAAAGAAACACATAATCTTATGAATAAATGCTTTATGGTAATGACAGATTCTGGTGGGCTACAAGAGGAAGCTCCTCATTTAGGAAAACCTGTCTTAGTTTTAAGAGATGTTACGGAGAGACCAGAAGCAGTAGAGGCAGGAACTGTAAAATTATTAGGTACAGATTTTCAAAGAATATGTGAAGAAGCTAACAAGCTATTAAATGATGAAGAAGCTTACAAGGCTATGAGTAAGGCTATAAATCCATATGGAGATGGTCTGGCTTCTAAGAGAATTGTTGATTCTATACTAAAATACTATAAAATAACTGATAGAATTATTGAAGAGTTTAAAATAAAATAAATTAATTAAGTTTTTTGCAAATTTGAATAATTCCCTTGAACTATTTATAAAAAAAATATATAATACAAGTATGTTAATAATTTATCAATTACATATATAAATAGGGGGGTCACAAATTATGAAAGAAGTAGTTATAGCAAGTGCTGTAAGAACAGCCATAGGAACATTCGGAGGAACATTAAAATCAACTCCAGCAGTTGATTTAGGAGCTTTAGTAATAAAGGAAGCTTTAACAAAGGCTGGTGTAGACGCAAGTGAAGTTGATGAAGTTGTAATGGGAAATGTTCTTCAAGCAGGATTAGGACAAAATACAGCTAGACAAGCAACTATAAAAGCTGGTTTACCAGAAGAGGTTCCAGCAATGACAATAAATAAAGTTTGTGGATCAGGATTAAGAGCAGTAAGCCTTGCTTGCCAAATGATATTAGCAGGAGACGCTGATGTTGTAGTTGCAGGTGGAATGGAAAATATGTCAAGAGCTCCATACGTTTTAGATAACGCAAGATGGGGACAAAGAATGAACGATGGAAAAATGGTAGACGAAATGATCAAAGATGGTCTATGGGAAGCGTTCAATGACTACCATATGGGGGTAACTGCTGAAAATATAGCTGAACAATGGAATATAACTAGAGAAGAGCAAGATGAATTTGCTTTAAGATCTCAAAACAAGGCTGAAGCAGCAATAAAATCAGGAAGATTTAAGGATGAAATAGTTCCAGTAGTTATACCTCAAAGAAAAGGAGATCCAATAGTATTTGATACTGATGAACATCCTAAGTTTGGATCAACAATAGAAAAATTAGCTAAACTTAAACCAGCATTCCAAAAGGGTGGTACAGTTACTGCAGGTAATGCTTCAGGATTAAATGATGGAGCTGCTGCATTAGTTGTAATGTCTGCTGAAAAGGCTGCAGAATTAGGAGTTAAGCCATTAGTTAAAATAGTATCTTATGGTTCAAAGGGATTAGATCCAAAGATAATGGGATACGGACCATTCCATGCTACAAAGAAAGCTTTAGAGAAAGCTAACTTAACTGTAGAAGATTTAGACTTAGTAGAAGCAAATGAAGCTTTTGCATCTCAAAGTATAGCTGTATCAAGAGATTTACACTTTGATATGGAAAAGGTTAATGTTAATGGTGGAGCAATAGCATTAGGACATCCAATTGGAGCTTCAGGAGCTAGAATATTAGTTTCTTTAATTCACGAAATGTTAAAGAGAGAAGACGCTAACAAGGGTCTAGCAACTCTTTGCATAGGTGGAGGAATGGGAACTGCTATAATAGTAGAAAAGTGCTAGTATATAAATAAAAAATAGAAATTTAATTTGTTTGAGCGAGGCTTTGTCTTCGCTCAAATTTTTGCTTCAAATCTTCTGATTTTTTTCAGGAGATTTTTGTTTTTTCAAATAAAAAGTATAGAAAATAAAATGTGTGGAATATTATATCTATGTAAAAAAGATGGAAAAATGATATAATCCTTCAAGATATAATCAAATAGAAAGTAACTGATAAAAAAGTAATGATAACCTCATACCTTGTAATATAACGTATACAGAGCTAAATTTATAAAAAATAAAAAAATGAAATAAAATTATTTTTGAATAATATAAAGAAAAAACTTGCATTTTTCAGGCGTAGAGAAAATACTGAAAATCAATTTAATAAAAATAACAATGATATTTGATAAAACTATTATAAAAAGACAGGCTGAAAACATTTTCCTCAAGATAGTTTCGTAAATGTATAAATTGACACATTTCAGACAAATGCATTAAGAAGATTCATAGTATTTAATATGACAGAGAAAAGGAAAAAAATGAAGCTACGAAGATTAAACTATATAAAATATTAAAAATTCATATGTAAACTGATGTATTTAGCCTAATTTAGGAAAATATAGAGTTTTATTAAAAAAAAGTACAGCTATATAATGAATCAGTAGTCAAGTGGAAGGAGAATTTCCATGGATAGAGTAATTGCCAAAATGATAAATTCAATATTGAAATACAATTTGTACCTAGGTGCCATTTTAGGAATTTATATTTTTATTAATCCCAAACAGGCAGTTTTATTAATTCTTGGACTATTTATTGGTACTGGGAATTTTATTCTAAGTACCATTATTAATAGCTATCTTATGAAACCAGGGGGAGCCTTAGGAGCAGTAAAACTTATAACTTTAGCAAGAATATCAGCAGTTGTTGGTATAGGAACTATTATATTTTTATATAATAAGTTAAATGTTCTTTCATATGCTATAGGGTTTACCATGCATTTCATAGGAATAGTGATATATGGCATTAGGGATTCTCAAAAGGAAGGAAGTGAATAGGGGATGGAGTCAGCAAAGCCTATATTTACTTTTGTAGTAGGAAATATTCCTATTGATATAACTATAAACCTTGTAATCCAATGGATTATAATGGCGCTATTAATTGGAGTGGCTTTAATTTTTTCTAAAAATTTAAAAGAAGTCCCCGATAAAAAGCAAACTATTATAGAGAGTTTTGTAGGGTTTATCAGAAATCTTGTAGATGAAAACATGGGAGAAGAATATAAAGATTTTGTTCCTTTTGTAGGAACTATAGCGGTTTATCTTTTAGCCATGAACCTTACTGGATTTATTGGATTAAAACCACCTACTCAAAGTTACGGTATAGCTTTGAGTATGGGAATTATAACATTCCTTGTAATTCAAGGATATACAATTAAAAAGCTTGGACTTTTACATTATTTTGCAGGGTATGGGAAACCATTTGCCATAATGCTTCCCTTAAATCTTTTAGAGAGGGTAATGCTTCCTGTATCACTTAGTCTAAGACTTTTTGGAAATATGTTTGCAGCTACTTATATAATGTCCATGGCTTATAGTAGTTTGGACAAGGTTGGGTGGATTGCACAAATTGGACTTCCTATTCCGCTTCATTTATATTTTGATGCTTTTGATGGGACGATCCAGATGATAATATTTTTAATGATATCAATGATAAATATAAAAGTAATAGCTGAACATTAGTTTTAAGGAGGAATTTTAAATGAGTGCTGAAGGATTATTAGCAGTAAAAGCAATTGCAGCAGCAATAGCAGTATTAGTAGGGATAGGAGCAGGTATATCTACAGGATTGTCTACAGGTAAGGCTGTTGAAGCCATAGCAAGACAACCAGAGGCAAGTGGAAAAATAATTAGTGCTCTTTCAATCGGTAATGGATTTGCTGAAGCAACAGCAATTTACGGATTCTTAATTTCTATATTATTACTAGTACTAAAATAAATAACAAAGTTTTCTTGAGTAGGGCTGTGAAAGTCCTACTCAAAATTGAAATTGCTATAATAATATAACAAATTAGGCCTGGAAGGGAGGCTTTAATTAAGTATGGAAATAAATTGGTCGGAGTTTACTGGAGCGTTAGTAAACTTTTTAATCTTATATATAGTGTTAAAAAAGGTACTTTTTGATAAAGTAAATAGGATTTTAGATGAAAGACAGAAAAAGACCTTAGAAAGTATACAAAAGACAGAAGACAGCTTAAAAGAAGCAGAAGAAATAAAATCAAAAAATCAAGAAGAATTAAAAAATATAAAGAGCGAAGGCAAGAAGATAGTTGAAGCTAACAAGAAAAAGGCTAATGAATTATATGATGAAATAATAGCGGAAGCTCATAAAGAAGCTAATCTTATTATGGAGAGAGCTAATACTGAAATTGAAAGAGAAAAGAAAAAAGCTGAGGATGAGATAAAAACCAAAGCTATAGATATAGCTTTGATGCTTTCTGAAAAAGCTCTTCAAGAGACCATAGATGAAAAGAAGCATAGAGAAATCATTGATGACTTTATATCTAAGGTAGGTATTTAATATGTATGAGTATCTAGATAGGAGATATGCGTTAGCTCTTTATACTGTAGCAGAAGAAAAGGGAAAAGTAGAGGAATATCTAAGAGACCTTAGAGAAATAGTTGAGCTTATAGACAATAATGAGGAGTTTCAACAGATAATAAAACATCCACAGATAAGCACCTCAAAAAAGAAAAAGACATTTATTAAAATCTTTAAAGGGCATATAGATGAAGACCTTTTATCCTTCCTTTTAATTCTTATTGAAAAAGATAGAATTCTTTATTTGAAAGAAAAGCTTAGTGAAATGGAAAAAATTCATCTGGAAAAGATGAATACAATGATAGCTGAAGTGAAAACTGTAATTCCTCTAAATGAAGAGGAAAAAGAAAATTTGGTGCTAAAGTTATCTGAAAAGTATAAGAAAAATATAGTGTTAAAAGAAGAAATAGATGAAACAATAATCGGTGGAGTCTTTGTAAAAGTAGGAAATGATGTAATAGATGGAACTATAAAATCAAGATTAAAAGATATGAAAAAACTAGTTCAGAGTAGGGATTAGAGGTGAAAGCATGAATATCAAACCAGAAGAAATTACTTCTATAATTAAATGTGAAATAGAGAGATATGAAAAGAAAATACAGACAGTTGACTCAGGAACCATCATACAAATTGGAGATGGTATAGCTAGAGTATATGGTTTAGATGAATGCATGGAAGGAGAACTTTTAGAGTTTCCTAGAGGAGTCTATGGAATGGCTCTAAATTTAGAACAAGATAATGTTGGATGTGTTCTTCTTGGTTCCGAGGAAGGTATAAAAGAAGGAGATATAGTAAAGAGAACTGGAAAGATAGTTGATGTTCCGGTTGGTGATGAGCTTGTTGGAAGAGTAGTAAACTCATTAGGAGAACCTTTAGATGGAAAGGGACCTATAAAAGCAGATGAAATGAGACCTATAGAGGTTCAAGCACCAGGCGTAATTGATAGACAATCGGTAAGAGAACCACTTCAAACAGGTATAAAAGCTATAGATTCTATGGTTCCTATTGGAAAAGGACAAAGAGAGCTTATAATAGGTGATAGACAAACTGGAAAGACAGCTATAGCTTTAGATACAATAATAAATCAAAAAGGAAAAGATGTCATATGTATTTACGTAGCTATAGGACAAAAACAATCCACAGTAGCTCATATAGTAAATACATTAAAAGAGATGGAAGCTATGGACTACACAATAGTAGTATCTTCAACAGCTTCAGATACAGCACCTCTTCAATTTATAGCTCCTTATGCTGGATGCAGTATGGGAGAATATTTCATGAACAAAGGAAAAGATGTATTAATAGTTTATGATGATTTATCTAAGCATGCTGTAGCATACAGAGCTATGTCATTGCTTTTGAGAAGATCTCCAGGTAGAGAAGCTTATCCAGGAGATGTATTCTATATTCACTCAAGACTTTTAGAAAGAGCAGCTAAGCTTTCAGATGAGCTAGGTGCAGGATCGCTAACAGCACTACCAATAATAGAAACTTTAGCAGGAGATATAACAGCTTATATCCCTACAAATGTTATTTCTATTACAGATGGACAGATTTTCTTAGAGTCAGAGCTATTTTATGCAGGTCAAAGACCAGCTATAAATGCAGGTATTTCTGTATCGAGAGTTGGAGGAAATGCCCAAATAAAAGCTATGAAGCAGGTAACGGGAACCCTTAGACTAGAGCTTGCTCAATATAGAGAACTTGCGGCTTTTGCACAGTTTGGTTCTGATCTAGATAAAGAGTCAAAGAATAGACTTGAAAAGGGTAAGAGACTTACTGCAATATTAAATCAAGGACAGTACAATCCTATGCCTGTTGAGAATCAAATAATGATTCTTTATGCAGGAGTAAACAATCATCTTATGGAAATTCCAGTAGCAAAAATGAATACCTTTGAAAAAGACTTCTTGGAGTTTATGGATACTCATCATAGAGATATTGGAAGAGATATTTTAGAAAAGAAGAAGTTAGACGATGAACTAAAAGAAAAATTAAACTCAGCTATTGATGAATTCAAAAAGATATTTTTAGCTTAGGAAAGCCCATAAGAATATAGAAAATATGAGTTTAAGGAGGTGGGCGTATGGCAGGGGCAGGACTTATAGCCATAAAAAGAAGAATTAAGTCTGTAACCAACACAAAGAAAATAACTAAAGCCATGGGACTTATAGCCACTTCTAAGTTAAGAAAAGTTAAAGCCATCATGGAATTTAATGATAGATATAATACTCAGTTAGACGACATAGAAAAAACTATAATTCCTTTGATAGATGGAATCCCATATAAACTGATAGATGGAAATTCATCTAAAAAGAAATTATATGTGATATTCACATCTGACTCTGGATTCTGTGGAGGATACAATGGAACCATTGTAAATGCTGCATTAGAAGCTGTTAAGGGAGATAGAGAGAACAACCTTATTATGATATTGGGACAAAAAGGAAGAGAATACCTAAAGCGTTTTAAGTATGAGACTACAGCCGAATATGTAGAACTTTCTGATGTGCCAAATATGAAAGAAGCTAGAGCCATAGCGGATGATGCCATAAGGCTTTTTGACAATGAAGAAGTTGGTGAAGTTTACCTTGTATATACAAAATTCATGTCCTCTGTAAAGCAAAGTCCTGTAGTAGAAAGACTTTTGCCTTTAGAAAGGTTAGAAAATGAAAACTCTAAAGAGAGTTTTATATATGAACCGCATCCTAAAGAGATGATAGACGATGTAGTTAAGATGTATATTAGAAGTAAAATATTAAATAGTCTTATGACAGCAAAACTCAGCGAGCATAGTGCTAGAATGACGGCTATGGATGGTGCCAGCAAAAATGCTGATGATATATTAGAAAAATTAAATTTAAAATATAACAGAATCAGGCAGACCTTCATAACTCAAGAGATTACTGAAATAGTGGGAGGAACAGAAGCCCAAAAATAGGAGGGGAAAATAATGCCAGCTAATGTAGGTAAGGTAATACAAATAATAGGACCAGTTATAGATATAAAATTCCAATCAGAATGTCTTCCAAATATATTAAATGCAATAGAGATAGAAATAGAAGATGGGAAAAAAATAATAGCAGAAGTTGAACAACACGTTGGTGACGATATAATAAGAGCTATAGCAATGGAAGCAACAGAAGGATTAAAAAGAGGTATGGCAGCAGTGGATACTGGAAAGCCCATATCAGTACCTGTTGGAGACGAAGTCCTTGGAAGATTATTTAATGTTTTAGGAAATCCTATAGATGAAAAAGGAGAGTTTAAAACTACTGAAAAGGCAGCCATTCATAGAAAAGCTCCGTCTTTTGAGGAGCAGGCAGTGGCTCCAGAGATGTTTGAAACAGGAATAAAGGTAATAGACCTTATAGCTCCATACCAAAAGGGTGGAAAGATAGGGCTATTTGGTGGTGCAGGTGTAGGAAAAACTGTTCTTATACAAGAACTTATAAACAATATAGCAAAGGAATACGGCGGATTATCTGTATTTACAGGAGTAGGGGAAAGAACTAGAGAAGGAAATGACCTCTACAATGAAATGAAAGAGTCAGGTGTTTTAGACAAGACTGCTTTAGTGTTCGGACAGATGAATGAGCCACCAGGAGCAAGAATGAGAGTTGCTCTTACAGGACTTACTATGTCAGAATATTTTAGAGACAAAGGTCAAGATGTACTTTTATTTATAGATAATATATTTAGATTCATACAAGCTGGTTCAGAAGTATCAGCTCTTCTTGGAAGAATACCAAGTGCTGTTGGATATCAGCCAACTCTTGCTACAGAAATGGGAGCACTTCAAGAGAGAATAACATCTACCACAAATGGATCAATAACATCTGTTCAAGCTGTTTACGTTCCAGCAGATGACCTTACTGACCCAGCACCAGCAACAACTTTTGCCCACTTAGATGCAACAACTGTTTTATCTAGATCAATAGTTGAGCTTGGAATATATCCAGCTGTTGACCCGCTAGAATCATCATCAAGAATGCTTGATCCAAGAATAGTTGGAGAAGAGCATTATGAGGTAGCTACACAGGTTAAGCATATACTTGAAAGGTATAAAGAACTTCAAGATATAATAGCTATACTAGGAGTAGATGAACTTGCAGAAGAGGATAAAATTATAGTATCAAGAGCTAGAAAGATACAAAGATTTTTATCTCAGCCATTTACAGTAGCAGAACAGTTTACAGGTATGAAAGGTAAGTTTGTGCCTATAAAGGAAACTGTAAAAGGTTTTAAGGGTATACTAGAAGGAAAATATGATAACATCCCTGAATCAGCATTTTTATTTGCAGGAACCATAGATGAAGTTGTAGAAAAAGCTAAGACTCTTATGGAGTAGTAAGGATGTGATTAAAGGTGCAAGAACCATTTAAATTGACCATATTGACGCCCTTAAAGACATTATATAGAGGATCTGCAATAAAACTTAATTTGAAAAACTCAAAAGGAGGGTTTCAAATTCTTCATAATCATATTTCCATGATAAGCAGCATTGAAACTAATATAACAGAGTTTCAGACAGAAAATGGAGAAATAAAAAGGCTTTTCACAGCACAAGGTGTGGTTAGGGTAGAGAAGAATAAAGTTATTCTTCTTTGCGAAAGCGGGGAATGGCCTGAAAGCATAGATTTTGAAAGAGCTGAATCAGCAAAGAAAAGATCAGAGGACAGGTTAAAGAAGAAAAATGATGATGGAATAGATATAAAAAGGGCAGAAGCTGCTCTTTTAAGAGCTGTAACTAGGCTTAATTTAAGAAGTTAGAAGTTAATAACTAACTTCTTATTTTTTTGTAACAAATTTCATTTTATTAAATATATTAATAGTATATTGGTGGAAGTGGTTTTTATAAAAGAAGGTAACAGTGTACTTTAAGACATTTTAGAGTTAAAGGAATTACCCATCTTTGTGTATATTATTCAAAAATATGTCAATAATTAAGGTGGGAGGGGACAAGATGAGAAATAAATTTATGCTGATTACGTTCTTAATTTTTACTCTTTTTTCAACACCAAAGTCTACAGAGGACTTTATAGATGGTGCAGTTAAGAGTGTAGATGGGACTGTAATAGAAAATGGATCAAGGATAGAAATTACAAATATTAAAAATTTTAATGTGAGAGAATTAGATGATGTTTTAGCAAAGCATGATGAAAATAAAGTAAAAATTTCAATTGATGAAGAAGCTTTGGAATTAGAAGGCAGAGTTATCATAAATACAACATCTAAGGATAATAGTTTTTCTATTGATAATCTAAATAAAGACATATTAAAAGAGGTTACGAGAGAAGATAGAAATATAAAAGTTTTTAGTTATGTAAAAGCACAACTTAGAGAAGGGGACGTAGAGCTCTACAAAAACAATTTAGAAAAATATTTAATAAACACAGGAGGAAAGAATATAAAGTTTAGTTCCATTGATTCTGGAGTAACAGGGGTAGCTTTAGCTAATATGGATAACTCTGAGGAGTTAGATAATAATCTTTTTAATATTAATTTTGCACTAGTGAAATATACTTCAGGAACATATATAATTGTTGGTACTCCAATAATTACATGTGCTTATTAACAATTTTTTTTGGAGGATACTATGGAAAAGATCATAATAAAAGGTGGATGCAAACTAAGTGGAGAAATTAATTTAAGTGCTGCTAAAAATGCTGTACTTCCAATCATAGCGGCCAGTATACTTTCAGGAGATAAGTGCGTAATCGAGAGAGCTCCTATGCTGGAGGATGTAAGTGTTTTGTGTGATGTTCTTAAAAGTTTGAATGCAGATGTAGAGATCAATAAAGGGCTCGAAGAAATAAGTATAGATTCAAGAAATATTTTTAATGCCGATGCAAACAGTGAGCTTATAAGAAAGATGAGAGCTTCATTTTTAATAATGGGACCAATGCTTTCGAGGTTTGGTCATTTTAGGGTTTCCCTTCCTGGCGGATGTAACATAGGTTCTAGACCTATAGATCTTCATCTCAAAGGATTTAAAGCCTTAGGAGCTGATATATATATGGATCATGGCTTTGTCGAAGCTAAAGCGGATAAGCTTATTGGAAGTGAGATATATTTAGATTTTCCATCAGTTGGAGCAACAGAAAATATAATGATGGCAGCGGTACTAGCTGAAGGAGAGACAATACTTGAAAATTCAGCAGAAGAGCCAGAGATAAAGGATTTAGCAAATTATCTAATATCAATGGGTGCCAATATAGAAGGTGCTGGAACAGATACTATTAGAATAAAGGGAGTAAAGGAATTAAAAGGAACAAGATATAAGCCTATTTTTGATAGAATAGAAGCTGGAACTTTTATGATAGCAGGAGCCATTACTAATAGTCACATAACCATAAATGGAGCGGAAGAAGAATATCTACGACCTGTCATAGCAAAGCTAACAGAGTGTGGAGTAAATATGGATATAAATGAGAAATCAATCACTATAAAAGGATATAATGAATTAAAAGCTATAGATATAAAAACCATGCCATATCCTGGATTTCCAACAGATATGCAGGCTCAGATGATGGCTTTATTATGCGTAACTCCGGGTACAAGTATAGTGACAGAAACTGTATTTGAAAATAGATTTATGCACGCTACAGAGCTTAAGAGAATGGGAGCCAATATAAAGATAGATGGAAGGTCTGCCATAATAGAAGGGGTTCCAAAGATAACAGGTTCAGAAGTCAATGCTACAGATCTTAGAGCTGGAGCTGCTCTTGTATTAGCTGCTCTTGCAGCAGAGGGAGTCACTGAGATAGGTGATATATATCATATAGATAGAGGTTATGTTAATATAGAAAAAAAACTTAAGGGCTTAGGAGCAAATATAGAGAGAGTCAATAAATGATTTATATAAAGAGTTTGTTTAATCTTATAAGAGATTTAAGGTTAAACAAACTTATTTTTTATCATAAAATTACCCTAGGAATAATAAGATTATATATACTTAATATCTAAGGGGGAAGCAGATGAAAAATAGAATACTTGTTTTAAAGCTTAGAGATATAATAATAGTTTGTGTAATAATACTATCATTTATTTTGGGATTACCACTGCTGCTTTTAAAGGATAAGGATGATAAAGTAAGCCAAGGTAATGATAATGAAAAAGCTACATCTTCAGTGCAGAATGATTCTCAATTAGTTAATAATGATGAGGTGAAAAAGCTATATAGTTCCACAATAAAGGTATACAAAACTCAAGAGGATAAAACTATAGAATTGTCTATTGAAGAATACATAAAAGGAGTCGTGGCCTCTGAGATGCCTGCTAATTTTGAAGAAGAGGCTTTAAAGGCCCAAGCGGTAGCTGCCAGGACTTATACCTTGTCTAAACTGATTCATAAGTGCAGCAATGCTAAGGGGGCTGATTTATGTGATTCAACCCACTGTCAGGTTTATACAGATAAGGATAAACGTCTTGAAAGTTGGGGGAAAGCTCATGGGAATGAATATTGGGACAAGATAAGCAGAGCTGTAGATGAAACTAAAGGGGAAGCGTTGTTTTATGATGATGGATTAGTGCTTAGAGCTCAGTATTTTGCTATAAGTGGAGGAAGAACTGAAAATATAAAGGATGTCTTTGGCAGTGACGAACCTTATCTAAAATCTGTTTCAAGTGAAGGTGAAGAAATTGCAGGAAGCAAATATAAAACTACAATGGAAATGAGCATAAGTGATTTTGTGAAAAAGATAAACGGAGCTTATCCTAAAGCTAAGCTAACTCCAAAAAATCTTTCTTCTGTAAAAATAATAGACAGAACTGAAGGGGGAAGTGTAAAGAATATATCCATAGGTTCAGAGAAGGCCACAGGTCCAAGCTTCAGAAAAGCATTGGGATTAAATTCGGCAAATTTCAATATAAAGTTTGATAGCAAAAATGTGTATATAGAATGTAAGGGCTATGGACATGGTGTTGGAATGAGTCAATGGGGAGCAAATGTCATGGCTAAGGAGGGGAAAAGTTACAAAGATATATTAACTCATTATTATAGTGGAGTTGATATAGAAACAATTAAATAGCTGTTTAAATACTTAAGGTATGACGAAAGTTGTACCTTTTTTTATTTTTAGATAAGTAATTTATATATAAAAGGGGTATAAGGGAAATATTTAAGGAAAAATGTAGAAAAAAATGTTATAAAACTCTGCTTTGATGTGAATTAAATTCTATAAGTGGGCAAAAATGATGGATGGAGGTGTTCATATGGACAAAAATACACAGGACAAATCATCTAAATTTTTTAAGAAGGAGGGTTTCTACGTAGTATTATTTGTATGTTTATGCATTATCGCTGTGGCCACAGCTTTCGGCATTAGAAATGCAAGAATAGCTAAGAAGCCAGCAGTTACAAATGTTAGTAGTGCAAATTCAAGTGATAAAGACAGTGCGTCATTAGATATAGATGACACAAAAGATACTATCAACAATGCAACAGAAGCGAAAGATGACAAGACTACAAATAATTCAGCCGTTGCTGCTACCGAAAAAGAAAACAAGTCTACTGCAGTAGCAAACACTAATACAGGAAAATTTATAAATCCTGTTGAGGGAACTCTTGCAAAGACTTTTTCTAACGAAACTCAATATTGTGAAACTTTAGGCACATGGAGAACTCACTTTGGAATAGATATCAAAGCAGATCTAGGAAAAACAGTTAAAGCTGTTCAAGAAGGTGTAGTTACTAAAGTTGCTAATGACAATACTGAATATGGTCAGTATATTGAAATAAAGCATCCTAATGGATTAGTAACTAGATATGGAAACTTAGATACAAAGGTTTCTGTTAAAGTGAATGCTAAAGTTAAGCAAGGAGATGCTATTGGTACAGTAGGAAAAACTTCTGGAAATTACTCAAATGAAAAATATGGATCACATCTTCATTTCCAAGTTCTAAAAGATGGAAAAGATGTAGACCCTGCTAAATATGTTTCATATAAAGAAGCATCAACTAAATAACACACATTCTCCAGAATAAAGTTATTTATTCTGGAGAATAAATTTAATTAAAAATAAAAGAGCAATTAGGGAGGTAGTATTTTGAAAGACTACATTGAAGAGAGAGTTTTAGAGGTTGCTCAATATATAATAGATTCAAAAGCAACCATAAGAAAAACTGCTAAGGCTTTTGGTGTAAGCAAAAGCACAATACACAAGGATATGACAGAGAGACTTCCAAAGATAAATCCAGTCATAGCCAAAGAGGCTAAGGAGATATTAGAACTTAATAAGGCAGAACGTCATATAAGGGGTGGAAAGGCTACAAAATTAAAGTATAAAGCTATTGAAGGATAAAGTCATTAAATGTATAATTATAATGATAAAATTAAAAATATAATATGATTTTTGGATAATTTGTATTTAGGAGTGAAATAAGATGTGGTTTTGGAGTATGGGAGCTGATATGGGTATAGACTTAGGTACCGCTACAGTACTTGTGTTTATAAAAGGAAAAGGGGTAGTTTTAAACGAACCTTCAGTAGTAGCTTTAGATAAGAACACTAATAAGGTATTAGCCGTTGGTGAGGATGCAAGAAAAATGATAGGAAGAACTCCAGGAAATATAGTGGCCGTAAGACCTCTAAGGGATGGAGTCATATCTGATTACGATATAACAGAAAAGATGCTTAAATATTTTATAAAGAAAGCTTGTGGCAAGAAGAGAATATCTGCTCCAAAGGTAATGGTGTGTATACCAAGTAAAGCCACAGAAGTAGAAAAACGTGCAGTAAAAGATGCGGCAATGCATGCAGGAGCAAAGAAAGTATTTTTGATAGAAGAGCCTTTAGCAGCAGCTATTGGAGCAGGAATGGATATAACTATTCCAAGTGGTAATATGGTTATAGATATAGGAGGCGGTACTACTGATATCGCTGTTATATCATTAGGTGGAATAGTTGTAAGGGATTCTTTAAAGGTAGCTGGGGACAAGTTTGACGAGGCTATAATGAAATATATAAGAAGAAAATATAAACTTATGATTGGTGAAAGAACAGCAGAAAACATCAAAATTGGTGTGGGATCTGCCTGTATAGAATCAGATGATGAGCTGAGGACTATGGATATAAAAGGAAGGGACCTTGTTACAGGACTTCCTAAAAATATATCTATTTCATCAGATGAAATGGTTGAAGCATTAGAAGAGTCTGTAAACTACATTGCAGAATGTGCCCATGCTGTATTGGAAAAGACTCCACCAGAATTAGCAGCTGATATAGCTGAAAAAGGAATACTAATGACTGGTGGAGGAGCTTTATTAAATGGATTGGACAAGCTCTTATCTAAAATCACTCATGTTCCGGTAAATATAGCAGAATCTTCTGTAGAATGTGTTGCCGAAGGAACAGGTAAGGTTTTAGAGTACATAGACAAAATAGATGTAACTTTAAGCGATGGAGAAGTCGCGTTAATAGACTAGAATATTATATAAAAGATAGTTTTGGAGAAAATAAAAAATCCTTTCATCAGTGCAATAAATCATGGTGAAGGGATTTTTTTATTGAACTTTGAAATTATTAGATATGTTAAAGAAAAGTTTCTTCTGTTTTTTTTAGAGATATATCATTTGCTATATTTAAAGATAATAGGTGAAATAGGGAATGGACTATAATTCTAGCCATATCTATTATTAGAGAAAGTCTTATATTTCTGCTGGTAAAAAGCTCTGAATTATCACTGCTATCTACAATTCCAACTATAGATATATCTCCTACATCAGGGAGGACTTTCCCAACACCTTTTCCGGGATGAATAGCGTAATCTCTGCAGTGAAGTTGTCCTATGGAATTTATATCTCCTAAGCAGGCATCTATGGCAAGGATATTACTTTTAGGATGCTCGGCTTTTATATCATTCACACTTTTTTCTAAGTTGAGAGCATGTATAGGCTGATGAATAGTACCATATACCTTTAATGGAAAGCCTTCATGGTTAAGCCATGCACCAACTAAGGGTCCAAGACAATCACCTATGCATCTATCAGTACCTATACATATTATTATAGTGTCCTTATTGACATAGTTCTTTAAAAAAAATGCCATATCATAATATGCCATTTTATCTTTATAATTTACTTTTATTTTATTCAAGCATCAACACCTCCCTTGTAATAATTTATATGAATAATATTTAAAGATTATTAACCTATTGAATAAATTTTAGAGACTAGGTTAATTATTATAAGTGTATTTATTTATGAGGAGGCGTTATGGTGAATAGAAAGTTATTGTACTGTATTTTGATAGTGTGTACACTTATAACATCGGGAACTGTTGTTTATATACTTTCATATGATTATATGATTAATGATGAAGTGGAAGAAATTGTAGAAGTAAAGAATGAAAAATCTCAAGAAACGAATAAGGACTATTCGGTTAAAAAAGAAGATACAGAAAAACAAAATCAAAGTGAAAAGCAAAATCAAACTACAGATGTAAAAGACACAAAAAAGAATGAACCAATAAAAGAATCCTCAGAACAAGGAGTGGCATCCCAAAATGGTTCTACCACAACTAAAAAAGAGGAAACAAAACCGGTATTTAAAGTCAGTGCTGGAAGCATAGAAAAAAGTCTAAGCGCCATAGACAAAGCAAAGCTTTTGTTTATAGGAAGTAAACTTTCTACAGTGGATGAAGGCAGGGTAAAGGATTATCTTTCCGACAATAATCCTGAAGAAGGAGTTAGAAAAGCCTATAAACTATTGCAACAAAGGTTAAATGAAGAGGATTTGAATAAGGTAAAAGAAATCTTAGAGAAGTATATAAATATAGATGCAGTGGAAAATCAGTAAAGTTTTAATGATACATTGTCTTAAAAAATGATAATTGGATTATGAGAGAGCATTTATGAGAAAATATTAGAGATACAAGTTTAATTACATATAATTACGAAAAATGACGTTTGAAATAAAGCTAAGAAATTAGTATACTAATCTTCGTCGGTAAGAGCTGATTAATTAAGAGTTTCTGAGATGTAGGCTAAAGAATAAATGATTAATTTGTTCTGATTAATGTGGAGGAGTTCCCGAGTGGCCAAAGGGGGCAGACTGTAAATCTGTTATCGATCGATTTCGATGGTTCGAATCCGTCCTCCTCCACCACTAAAGTGGGCGCATAGCTCAGCTGGGAGAGCATCTGCCTTACAAGCAGAGGGTCACAGGTTCGAGCCCTGTTGTGCCCACCATTTTTTTAAAAATATAATATGCTGGCATGGCTCAATGGCAGA
>JALEZF010000003.1 GCA_022773025.1 Clostridium sp.
TATCATAAACCGCTGCACCCAAAACCAATATATATGGTTCATTTCTATTAATCATAATTCAGTTCTCCCTACATTTTTCTACTTATCCGCTTAAATAATATACATTATTTTTCAACAAATTTCAACATATCCATTTGTATATTCTTACTACTATGATTTACTCCCCTTTATAAATTTATTATCTTTAGAGAATTAAACCATCATATTTTATTTAAATATACAATTCTTCCTAGCATTAAAAGATTGAAAAAAGATATACTTGATCCTAACAGTAGTAATTACTGCAATATCGATTATTTTTTAGATGAAACCTATAGTATTCTTTCAAACTATTCCAAGCTTATAGAAAAAGACTCTCAAGGTTTCGAATCCATTTTTACAAGCCTTATATCTAGATACATACCTGACTATATTAACCATGGTAAAGGTGCTGCAGATATGGTTTCAGATATAATTAAAGGGGATTTCGATGTTACAAACCTTGTAAAAGATGGTATATATGACGCTATGCCTCTTCCATTATCTACTTTAATAAGGGTAAGCAATGGTCTTATTGGTCTTCTAAATGACAATGTAACAAGCAAATCGTTTTACTACAAGTTTAGATGGAAATATGGTAAACGCCTCTGAGGAAGTTGTAAGTGAAATTCTAAATCTATCTAATATCTTAAACAACTATACTAATATTAAAAACAACTAATTACACTACTTTATTTCTTTAAAAGTCAATGCCTTTACAAATTATCATATTTGTAAAGGCATTTATATTTTAGGCAAGCTATATATATTTTAAATACTCTTCGTACCCTTCTTCTATCATTTTATCCTTTGGAACAAACTTTAAAGAAGCAGAATTAATACAGTATCTAAGTCCTCCCCTTTCTTCTGGTCCATCACAAAATACGTGTCCCAAATGAGCATCTCCATTTTTACTTCTAACTTCTGTTCGAACCATGCCATGACTTTTATCTACATTTTCTTTTATCACAGTTCTGGAAATAGGACTTGTAAATGCTGGCCATCCACATCCTGAATTAAATTTATCCTTGGATGTAAATAAAGGTTCGCCAGTGGTTATATCTACATAGATTCCTTCTTCAAATAAATCATCATATTCATTAACAAATGGTCTCTCAGTGGCATTTTCTTGAGTAACTCTATATTGTATCTCTGTTAGAAGTTTTTTTAATTCTTCTTTACTCTTTTTCTCATACTTTCTATCCATATCGCATCTCCTTAAATTCATTTTATTTATTATAAATAAAATAATTATCATACTTCAATTATTTTTGATGATAATACTTTTCTTTATTATATACAAATAATATTAAAATAATAAATGACCTTTTTAAAACCATATCTCCATGATTTGTAAATTCATAACTTATTAAGTATAATATTGTTAACTATTCTTTACCAAAGTTCTTGGTAAAGTGAAAATTTATTAACTTATTAAAAATGGTGATGCTTTAAAGAGAAAGACATCTGGCATGTTATTAAGAAAGAATAAAATTTGTAGGAGGATTTTATGAATAAAGAGTGGTCAGATTTAAATAAAAAAATGCAATTACAAATAAAGAAAAAGGATACTTTCTATCTAGGAATTGAAACCTTATTGCTTTTACGAAAAGATTTAATGACCCAGATACTTGATTTTAAAAATGTATTGAGTAGAGAAGATTTTAATGCAAGTCCATTTATCAATGCAAATGGTTATCATAGCAAAACAATTGCCTACTCTCTGTATCACATTTTCAGAATAGAAGATATAGTGGCGAACTCTTTAATAAAGAAAGATACTGAGATATTTTTTCAGAATGATTATTACAGTAGAATGAAATCTTCAATTATTACCACTGGCAATGAATTAGTAAAGGAGGAAATCGTAAATTTCTCATCTAAGTTAGATTTGAATGAGCTATATGAGTATATTCATGATGTAGATATTTCCACAACGAAATTACTACAAAAACTATCCTATGAAGATTTGAAGATTAAAATGACAGACCAAGATAAAAAAATGCTTTCTTCTCTAAAAGTTGTAAGTGATGCTGAAAATTCCATTTGGTTAATTGATTACTGGTGTAGTAAAAATATACAAGGTTTAATTCAAATGCCCTTTTCACGGCATTGGATAATGCATATTGAAGCAAGCCTTCGTATAAAAGATAAAATATGTGAAAAAAGAAATCATAAAAATTCCCGTATAAGTGATATTTGAGGTATCTTAATGAAAAAGTTTAAATTTGCAGTGTTTACTGATTTACATTATGAACATATTCATGATGCTTATCAAAAACTTGAAAATTTCATAACTAATGTAAGAAAAACTATGATAAAACAAAAGATATATATCCTGTTCTACCAGATTACGAATTTAGATGGTTGGAAGTTCAATTGAATGATGATAGCAAATATTATATTCTTTTTTCGCATCATAGCTTTGAAAATGACTTTGCTAAAAGAGGTGTATATAACAGAAGGGCTATTAGAGATTTATGGAATGGTCGTTCTATACTACATATAGTATCTTCCTTAAAAACAGAACAATGTAATTTTCAATTTATCATAGGAGAAGGAAATTAAAATGCAAAAAAAATTATTAAGTCAAAGAAATCCAATATTTTATTTTCTAGCCATTTGGTATAGACGAATAATTAGATACAAGCAGTGGTATTTTAGTTCTATAAAATTTGCAAAGTCGAGAGATTTTAATAAATTACCATATAGAGTTAAAAAGCATCAATCAGTCTTAATCAGAAAATTAGGTGATAGCGATATGCAGTTACAGCTTAATAAGATTGAAAACTTAAAGATAGCTATAAAGAAGATAGATGGAATTATCATAAAGCCAGGTGAAGTTTTCTCATTTTGTAAACTTGTTGGACTTCCAACAAAATACAAAGGGTATCTTCCAGGAATGGAACTTTGTTTTGGTGAAGCAAGACCAGGAATTGGAGGGGGATTGTACCAAATTGCAAACCTTTTAAATTGGCTTGTACTGCATAGTCCTCTTACTGTAACAGAAAGACATCACCACAGCTTTGACCCATTTCCTGATGATGGAAGGGTACTTCCATTTGGCAGTGGTGCTACCATATTTTATAACTATGGAGATTTTCAAGAGAAAAATAATACTAGCTATACTTTTCAAATAAATCTTTGGATAACCGAAAAATGTTTAGAGGGTGAACTTAGAGTAAATGAAGAGCTTGACTCTGCATATCATGTGTTCGAAAAAAATCACAAATTTTTAAAAATTGAATATAAGTATTATAGACAAAATGAAATCTGGAGAAATAAGATAGCTAAATTTAAAGGTGGTAAGATTTTAGATACAGAACTTGTTACTAAAAACTTTGTCTTAGTAAAATATATCCCTAAACAATTTAAATAAGAATAGTGTATAAAGATTAATTATATCATAATCTCAGTAAAATTCGACTTAAACTCTATTATTTAAATATGGAAGGAGTATATAAAATGTTTGATGTGTTGGGTTCTATTGGAGAAAAATTTAATAATTCAAATATAAAATGGGCTGTTGGTGCCTCAATATTATTAAGTCAATTTGGACTTATAGATAAACCGAATGATATCGATATTGTTGTAGATATTAATGATATCAAAAAAGCAGATAAAATTCTTAAAGATATGGGTGAAAAGAAAATTTTTAAAAAACCTTCTACATATTCAACAAAATTTTTTTATGAATATGTGATAAATGAAATTGATATTGATATAATGGCTGGTCTAGCAATAAACCATGATAATGGAATATTTGAATATATTTTTGATAATAGTTCTATTTCTGAGTTTAAAGTAATTAATGGAGTGAAAATACCATTTACTTCATTAGAAGATTGGTATGTAATTTATCAATTAATTCCTAATAGAGAATCGAAAGTTAAAATGATTGAAAATTATCTTTTAATAAATGGAGTCAAAAAAAAATTTTTACTAGAAAGAGCATTGCAAGGAACTTTACCAGTTGAAGTAAAAGAGAATATTATGAAAATATTAAACTGAATATTTTCGTCCAGAAAAAGAATATACATGTAATTTAAATTACAACAGTACTAAAAAATATGGTTTTACTGATATTAAGAATGCTATTTTAAGTTTTGGTAATCATATAAAGCTTTATGATACAATAGTTTTATATTTGGCAAGAAAGCCTTAATATTGTGTCATAAATAAATTGTTCTTTGAGGTGAAAAGTTATGAATAGATATACAAAAGAAGAGTTGAAAGATGCACTAAAAGTTGTATCTAGAACTATAAGTAATTGTGAAAAAATCCATCCTAAATTTCCAGATGGTACCTCTCAACACACTCTCCTTAAAAATAGGATAAAAGCTCTATATATTTCTCAATCATTAATAAACGGCGAAGATATTGTAGACAAATATTCAAAAGAAGAGCTGATAGATTCACTACGTCCCATATGTTCAGTTATCAGTAAATGCGAAAAGGGACAGACAAAGTTTGATAAAGGAACTTCCCATTATAATCGCTTTGAAAACCTGATAAAAGCCATGTATGTTTCAAAGTCATTAATATCAGAGGAAATTAATAGACGAGAGTAACTATAACATATAAAAAACAATCTGTTATTTAAGTTTAACAGATTGTTTTTCTCTTCTCTTTTATATATTTTCTTAATATTTTTTATATTAAAACGAAGTCTATCAATTCTAAAGCCTATATACTTTTATAAAAAACTACCTACTGTTTCTACAGGAATAAAATAGCTTCTTTTAATATCTTCATCTGTCTTTATTATGCCATTTACTCCGTAAATGCTTTTTATTATATTGCAATTTATAACCTCATCACTTGGCCCCTCAGCTATTATCTTTCCTTCATTCATAATTATGATATTATCGCTATATTGCAGTGCTTGGTTTATATCATGAAGCACCATTATGACAGTAGTTTTATTGTCTTCATTTAACTTTTTAACTATATCTAATACTTGAATTTGATGATATATATCTAAGTAAGTGGTTGGCTCATCCAAAACCAATATACCAGTCTTTTGCGCTAAGGCCATAGCTATAAAAGCCCTCTGCCTTTCTCCCCCTGACAAAAGCATAACTTCTTTATCGAGAAACTTTTCCATACCAGTTGATTTGATAGCCCAATGAATTATTTTCTCATCTTCATCATTAAAGCCTTCAAAGGCTTTTTTGTATGGCATTCTTCCGTATTTAACAAGCTCATAGACTGTTAAATCACTTGGAACTGAGTTTTGCTGATGGACAGTAGATATAATCTTAGATAGTTCTTTATTTTTTATCTTTCTTATATCTTTTTCGTTCACCAATATATCTCCACTTACACTTTTATTTATTCCGCATAACAAAGAAAGTAATGTTGATTTTCCACTTCCGTTTGGTCCAATTATTGTAGTAATTTTCCCTTTCTCAATATTTAAATTTAATTTTTCTATAAATGGCTTCCCCTCATAAGAAAAGCTTACATTTCGTGCCTCTAGTTCTATTTTAAATCACTCCTCCTCAAAAGATATAAGAAGAATGGTGCTCCTATTATTGACATTATAATTCCTACCGGAATTTCATTGGGTTTCATAATTCCCCTGCCAAGGGTGTCCCCTAAAAGTAGAAGTATTCCTCCTGCCACTCCAGCAAATGGAATTAAATATTTATGATCTGATCCTATAAGAATTCTGCACATATGTGGAATTATTAGTCCAACAAAGGATATAGCTCCTCCTATAGCTGTTGATACACTGGACAAAAATACAGCAACCCCTGTTATAAATATCATTTGAAAATCCGTATTTACACCAAGACTTTTAGCATTCTTTCTACCTAAACTAATAATATTACAGTTTTTGCTCAGAAATAGAGCTACTAGTATTCCAATAAAGGAATAGAAAAATAGGATATTTAAATCATTAGATTTTATAGTTGCAAGACTTCCTGTGAGCCATCGCTGAATGCTACTTCCTCCTATACCTGCACTTGTAGTCATAAGAGAGGTTATTCCCCCTAGAAGCGCATTTACTGCAGACCCCACTAGAACTATGCGAATAGGTGATAATTCTCTTTTAAAGGCAAAAGTATAAACAACAGCACAGGATACTGACCCTCCCACAAATCCCATGATAGGTCTAACCATATTAAGGGATGGTATAAAAATCATTATCATAACTGTTACAAGGGAAGCTCCTGATGATATACCTGTTATATAAGGATCTGCCAATGGATTTCCTATTACCGCTTGTAAAAGGACACCTGCAATTGAAAGGTTGCATCCAATTAGCACCGCAGATAAAACTCTTGGAACTCTTATATCCCTTATTATTTTTATGTTACCCTCATTAACATTATTTAAAAATCCTTTTACTAATTCTCTTAGAGATATCTCTATACTTCCAACCTTTAAAGAATATAAAACTAATACCGCTAATATTAATAAGGAAGCTGCTATATATATTTTTTTCTTTTTTTCACTTATTTTTTTCATATGCCACCTTATGTTTCTTTTACTTATATATTATTTCCTTTAGAATGTCCAAAGCTTCTACTACTTTTAGATTTGCACTCATTCCAAAATAGGTACTGTCTAAAAATTCCACTCTTTCTTCCTGTACTGCTTTGATATTTTTCCATGCAGCGTCAGTTTTTAATGTGTCTTTAAATTCTTTTGTAGTCTTTTCTGGCATTGCATGAGTCATAACTATAATTTTGTCAGGATTCATTTGAGATAGAGCTTCGCTATTATATGAAACAAATGGCCCAGAACCTTCTTTTACTACATTTTCTGCTCCAACAATTTTAACCAAATTACCAACATAGCTCTCTTCTGTAGCAAGCATATTTACTCCACCTGGTGCTGCAAAAACTATCATTATCTTTTTAGCTTCTTCAGATGATTTTGATAAATCCTTAAAGGAATTTTCCTTATCTTCTAACTCTTTTAAAAGCTTTTCTCCAGCTTCAACTTTATTAAATCTTTCTGCCAAACCTTTGATGCTTTCCTTCAGTCCATCTACACTGTCTAAATCTATAAATATGCTTGGAATATTGTTTGATTCAAATAAATTCTTATAATCTTGTCCAAGAGTATCTGTTGAGACTGTAACTGTTGGATTTAAAGATTTTATTATTTCCATATCTGGGTTCATTGGATTTCCTACTTTAATTGCTTCCTTTGTGGAATCAGGAAGATTATAAGAAGTATCAGGGACTCCTGCTATTTTTACTCCTAGTTTATCTAGTATCTCAACTACAGCTACAGATGTAGCTACAACAGTGTCCTTTTGCTCCTCCACAATTTCCTTAGTATTTTCCTCTGTTTTTTTATAAGCCTTTTCATCATTACTGCATGCTGACATAGTAAATGCTGCAGCTATAGTAATGAATAATGTTGTCATTCTTTTTATTTTCATCTCTTCCTCCTATTTTAAAAGCCCTTTAACAATCAGCCTCTCTTTTCCTTTTGATGTACATGTAACTATAGTAATTTCTTTCTTATCACTATATCCATTTAAAACACTGGTTTCTTCTGGCTCTACTACAAATTTATCTACAACTTCATAAACGAAACTTCCGTTTAATGCATCTACTAGAATTTCATCGCCATTTTCGATTTTGTCTATGTTATTAAACACATTTGTATAAACGGTACTGTTATGCCCTGCTACAGAAAAATTTCCATTTTCACCAGGGAGAGCTGTGTCTTTAAAATGGCCTACATTGTGAGCTATTTCTTCGGTTTCTGTTCCCTCTACTATTACTCCCTCTATGCTTAAGCTTGGGATACTGATTTTTCCTAGTTTATCACCAGACTTAATATCTTTATATACATCTTTAGAACTTATATTGTTTGACTTTATATCTTGTACTTTTGATTCTAATTCACTTTTGCTTTTGTTTTCTTCTATGAAGTGGATTAGCTTAAAACTAAAGGCTGATATTAAAATAATAATGCCTGCTAAAATTAAAATATTAGATTTCAGTTTTTTCATTATATCTCCTTTAGATATTTAAATTTAAAAAAGGAGAAAAATCTCCTTTTTTACTCTTACTTTTTCCTTCTTATAAAAGCTCCTGATCCAATTAATGTTGAGCCTAACATGAATAATAGACCGCTATCTACCACTCCTCCTGTTTGTGGAAGAGTCTCTACAGAATACTCTTTTATAAACTTTAATGTATCTTTGTTTAATGTCACATCAAACTCTACATCTCTTCCCATAGGTGCCACATACATTTTAACTTTTATTCTTGCATCTAAGCTTGGGATTTCAAATCTAAATGTAGCCTTTTTCCCATCATCTGATACCTTCTTTGCTGATACCTCTTGATTATTTATGAAAAATCTATGGTTGCTCATATACTCTACACCACTAAAAGTTAAGTTTATATATCTCTTACCTTCAACTTCTTCTATATAAGAAATATTCTCAAGGTATTGTCTAGCCATAGTTTGTCCTATAGAGTTTTTGTCTTGGTAGTGAACTTCATTAGTTATAGAATATAACTTTCCTTTTACAACCTTTATTTCAGTTTTATTTTCACTTTCTATAGGCTTATTTTCAGTAGTTCCTGGATTAGTAGGTTCCTCTTCTGGTTTTGATGGAGAAGTTTCATCAATTTTTGTAAGGGTTTCTTCTAATAAAATAGTCTTAAAGGTAGTGGTTCTTCCCATAATAGTCACCACAACACTGACTTTTATATCTGATTTAATTGAAGGAACCTTTATAGTTGCCTCTGCCTTCTCTCTATTCAAATCAATTTCAGCTTGTTTTCCATCTACAGTGATACTAATATCTCCTATGAAATTAAATTGATCCTTATTAAACTTTAAAGTTAATGCTGTTTGTCCATCTTTCACTTCTAAAAATGAAACTTCTTCTAAAGTTTTTCTAGCCATTTCATTTCCGATTTGAGCGTTTCCATCTCCTATATATTCAACAACGTTTTTTATAGAATACTTTCCTTGCTCTAAATCATCCTTAATAATATCCTTCACTGTAACATTGACTTTTTTTGTTGTTTCTAGTCCTGACTTATCTACAGCCTTATACTCAACAACATAGGTACCAGCCTTTATCGCTACATTTTCCTTTAGAAATTCACTTGTATCAGAAACAACTTCTACATTGATTTCTCCATCTTCCTTATCGGAAGCTTTAACTTTATCTAGGAGATTCAATTTATCACCTAAGGTTACACTTATGTCGCTTCCTTGTATAATTGGAGCTTCATTTTCTAATTCCATAGTGCTCATATCTTGAGTTACGTAAAATGATACATCTCTACTCATGGCTGTTATAAACATGTCCACTCTTAATTTCTCATTTAAGGAATCTAGCTCAAAGGTAGCAGATTTTTTACTATTGTCTAGTTTTATATCTAGATTTTTACCTTCTGAAGAAATTTTTATATTTTCCATGAAACTATAGAGCATATCACTAAAGGATAAAGTCACTATGTATTTTCCATTTTCAATCTTGATATTTGTGGTGTCTTTCAAAGCATTTCTTGCCATTGTAGCACCAGTGTCATTAGATGGATCTGTATACTCTGTTTCATTTTTTACTCTGTATAATCCATCCCTATATTCAATTCTCTCCTCAATTCCTACGCCTCTGTTTCCTTCTGCTCCATAGACTGTAATAGGTGCTGTTCCTAATACTACTCCTATTACTAATGCACCTGCTATTAATTGTTGTATTTTTTTACTAATCATTTTTCTCCCCCTAATCCTTGACTTTTTCAATTAAATAATTGATAATTATTTATAATTGATAATCATTTTCATTGATTCTATTGTAACATATTCTTTTATTAACATTTTGTACAATATTACTTTTTATTAATACAATATTACTTTTATATAAGGAGATTTTAAGGTGTGTTCAATTAATCACATTTGTAAATTATTTAATACCTGCACTAGTATTCCTGTAAAAGCTTTTGATAAAAACTGCACTTCCCTAGGCGAATTGGGACATAATGAGGATAGCTTAGAATTATTAAAAAATGCTGAACTTAAAGATAAATTGCTAAGGCATATTTTTCATTCAAACCCATACATTATCTGCTGTGAAAATAATATTATAATTCTCTTAGTAAAGTTAACTGCTCCATCAAAAGAGGACATTTATTTTGCAATAGGTCCCTTTTACGTTGATTTGGCTATACCTAAGTATAATATTCCTTTGAAAAGTAGAGATTGTATCAATTATTTAACACAATTTATATCATTAATTTTTGAAAATATACTTTTCACATCAACCAATAGCATAAATTATTCAAACTATGTCATTGATGCCATTGATTATATCCATGAAAACTATAATGATAATTTGAATGTGGACACTATATGCTGTCATATCAAAATTAGCAAAAACTATCTTTGTAATATATTTAAAAAGGAAACAGGAGAGTCTATCATAACTTTTTTAAATAAGTATAGAATTGAAAAAAGCAAAGACTTTTTAAAAGACAGATCTTATTCCATGCTAAATGTAGCTATTTCTGTAGGTTTTCAAGATCAAAGTTACTTTTGCAGAACTTTCAAAAAATATAATGGCATATCGCCCTCAGAGTATAGAAATCAATTTTTCTCATAAAACTATCTTAGTTTTAGATTAACTTTCAGCTTCACTTTTAAGAGTATATGGACATAAAAATAAGGAAGTGATTGAATTCACTTCCTTACATATAATAAATTTTAAAACTCATCTACTACTTCGTAGTGGTCTTCCTTCCATATAGCAGGTCTACATTTTTTAGTTTTCATAACTCTCACGAAATCCTCTAAGGTATCCACATCCTCTGGAATCCAAGTCACATACTTTCCTACTGCTGATTCCCAGTGAGAATCACTA
Organism: Clostridium sp.; assembly: GCA_022773025.1. Lineage (GTDB taxonomy): Bacteria > Bacillota > Clostridia > Clostridiales > Clostridiaceae > Clostridium_X. Next base: position 10,871 of record JALEZF010000003.1, read on the forward strand.
GCCCCTACAGGTTGCAAGCCAAGTTCTGTGCAGTACTTTAAAGCCTTTCTATTGGCTTCCATATCTGCGCTTCCATTTAAAACCTCAATTCCACCTAAACCTTTTACTATCTTTAAATTTTCTTCAAGTCCGCGGTTGTTATTTCTAAAAGGGTGACATGCTACGCAGAATCCATTATGTTCATTTACAAAATCTACAAAATCCTGAGCATTTATACGCTCCTCCGGAAAGCTATCTATTCCCCAAGCCGTTATGTCACCTTGAAGAGAAAAGTATTCAACCCCTACAAAAATGGGAAATCCTATTTTCCTTGAGTAATCCTCAGCGAATTCTTTCAAGCCCATACTGTCATGATCTGTAATACAAATAGCATCAAGTCCTTTTTCTTTTGCAAGTTCAACTATACGGTCTAATTTTAAAAAACTATCCTTTGAGCAAGTTGACTCGTGCATATGTAAATCTATAAGCATAAAAATAACTTCCTTTCAAATCATATAAATGTATATCTACTTGTTTTGAGAAAGTATATCATGTTGGACAATCTAAATCAATGACACTTCTACCAACTTATTCCAAAAACCCAGTCTTATTTGAATTTTCTATAAGTAAATAATTATCTATTGATAAAACAAATAAATGATATTGTGAAATGTGTTGCATATATATGATATTTTAGTTAGACTTTACACTGTAGATATTATAATTTTAAAGTTTCATGAAATATTTTGTATATTTGTGGAATATTTTTAGAAACTAATATAAAATCGATTATGAGGTGTAAGAAATGAAAAAAAGAAGAATTATGTCTTTTTTACTAGCTGCTACTATAGGACTTTCTCTAGTAGGATGTGGAAACAGTAAAAAAGATGAAGCTAAAGATAATACAAAATTAGAAGAAAATCTAGTAATATACTCTACACATCCAGAAGACTTACTTCAAAAAGTGGCAGATGCCTTTACTGAAAAAACTGGTGTAAAAGTTGAATTCGTTAATTTAAAGGGAGAACTTGCTGACCGTGTTAGAGCAGAAAAAGAAAATCCTCAAGCAGATATAATGTTTGGAGGTGCCTCTTCATTGTTTATGGAAATGTCCAATGAAGGTCTATTTGAGCCAACAACTCCAGCTTGGGCAAATGAGCTTGACCCAATATTCAAGGATAAAGATGGAGCATGGTATGGAACAATCAAAACTCCTGTTATGCTGTTCTATAACACAACAATGTTATCCAAGGATAAGGCTCCAAAAGACTGGTCTGACCTTACAAAACCTGAATACAAGAATTTAATCGTATCAAGAGATACAGCATCATCTTCTATTCGTTCAACTTTGATGGCATTAATCTATGGTTATGAAAAAGAAGGTAAAATCGACGATGCGTGGACATACTTAAAGGGCTTAGATGCAAACATGAAGAATTACTATAATAGTGATACTATGTTATTCCAAGCTATAGGCAAAGGCGAAGCAGCTATAGGTTTCTCTGTATTAAGTGCTATAACTCAAAATAGAGATAAGAATAATATGCCTCTAGAAGTTATCGATGCCGAAAGTGGTTCTGTCATCATAACAGATGGTATTGCAGCAATAAAAAATGCTCCTCATCCAAATGCAGCAAAAGCTTTTGTTGAATTTGCTGGAAGTGCAGAAATACAATCTAAGATAGCTAATGATTTTAATCGTATACCAACATTAAAATCTGCTCTTAAAGATTCTCCAGAGTGGATGCAGACAGAATACAAGGCTATGGACACTGATTGGTCTGTTGTAGCTAAAAATCAAAGCCAATGGCTTCAAAAATTTGATAACGAAATATTAGATGCAAATAAAAAGGTTACTAAAAAGTAATATAGCAGTTCTAAGCAGAAAATAGTAAGGAAGAAATTCCTCACTATTTTTTGTGCTATAAGAGGAGATATTATGGGAAAAGTTATTTTAAAAAATATAAATCATAGCTTCGGAAAAACTGAAGTCCTTCATGATATAAATTTAGAAATACAAGATGGTGAGCTTTTCACTCTCCTAGGGCCTTCTGGTTGTGGAAAGACTACTCTTCTTAGAATTATTGCAGGCTTTACAAAGCCAGTAAATGGCTCCGTACTTTTAAATGAAGATGACATAACAGCTCTTCCACCTGAAAAACGAAATATAGGCACAGTATTTCAAAATTATGCCCTTTTTCCAAATATGAACGTGGAAGACAATGTTCTTTATGGATTAAAAATAAGGAAGCTAAGCAAAGATGATTTAAATCATCGTCTAAAGCATTATCTTGACTTAGTTGGTATGTATGAATATAGAAAGCGAAAGATATCGGAGCTTTCTGGAGGACAGCAACAAAGGGTTGCCCTTGCTCGTTCTCTAGCCATAGAGCCAAATGTGCTTCTCTTAGATGAGCCAATGTCAAATCTAGATGCTGCTCTTCGCGAAAAAATGAGAGAAGAAATTCGTAATCTTCAGCAAAAACTAAAGATCACTACCCTTTTCATCACTCATGATCAAAGGGAAGCGTTATCTATCTCAGATAAAATTGCCATTATAAAAGATGGTAGATGTATTCAGCAGGGAACACCCGAAGAAATATACAATTGTCCTACGGATGAATTCGTAGCAAACTTTGTTGGTGAATCTACCATATTATCTAAAAAAGAGGCCTCTATGTTTGGCGTAGACACAGAACAAGATTTTCTTTATGTACGACCTGAAAAACTAAAACTTATTCCAATAGATAGTCCTCTAGGTATTGAGGGGAAAATATTAAAGAAGACCTTTAATGGAGCTATCATTGAATATAAGGTATCTGTTTCAAATAATATTCTTTCTATAGTGCAATTAAATGATGGGCATATGAAAAATGTTGGTGATTTAGTCAAGGTCATATTAGCTAATGCCTAATAGAGAGGAGTGATAGTTTTGAAAAAAGATGGCTTGCTTTTAGGTGGAATTTCAAAGACACTATTTTATTTTGCTGTGTTTTGGTTTTTAATAGGATTCGTATTTTTGCCAATGTTAAATACAGTATTTTCAAGCTTTGAAACAAACAATGGTATGGGTTTTGTAAATTATATTGAATTTTTTAAAAATCCTAATAGTGTGCAGATAGTAAAACAAACTTTCATAATGGGACTTTTTACTGTAATCATCTGCGGTTTAATAGGAAGCGCCTTAGCTTTTTATATGACCTTTGTAAAAGTCAAAAATAAAAAATTTCTTCATGCTATTTTGCTAAGTCCTATGATGGTGCCCGGATTAATAATTGTCATTGCCTTTATTCAACTGTATGGAGAAAGTGGAATAATAACAAAAGCACTTCAGTATATATTTAACCTTTCGAAGGTTCCTTACAATTTCAGTGGCCTTAGTGGCATACTTTTTGTACACGCTTGTACTCAGTACACTTATTTTTATTTGAACACTTCTATAGCATTAAAATACGTAGACTATTCTACTATTGAAGCAGCAAAAGGTATGGGAGCTTCAAAACTTAAAATTTTATTTACCATAATAATTCCATCCATAGCTCCAGCTTTATTGTCTTCAGCTATAGTTACTTTTATATCTGGAATAGGTTCTTTCTCAGCCCCTAACTTAATAGGTGGTGGTTACAGGGTTTTAAGTACACAAATAGTACGCTCAAAAGCAAATAATTTTATGAATATAGCATCACTTCAAGTTGTAATACTACTTCTTATGGGACTTTCAGTAATGATGCTCATTCAGCATTATGAAAAGAAATATACTTTCGAATCCTCCGTAAGAAATATTCCAATTGAAGCAAAAGAAATCCAAAATCCTGCTTTAAGATGTTTATTGAAAATACTTATATCTGTGGTGGTTTTAGTCATTACACTTCCAATAGTGGGGATAATATTTTTATCCTTTGCAAAGAGTGGATCAATGATGACAGAAATCTTCCCTAAAGAATTCACTTTTGATAATTATACAAAAATATTTTCAGCATCTAGGGTATTAAAGCCTTTTACAAATAGCATAACAATGTCTTTCATAACTGTAATAGCATTGCTCTTAATCACATTGCCATTATCATATTTTCTGGCAAAAAATAAAACTAAATGTAATTCAGTTGTGCTATTTTTAGCAATGCTTCCTTGGGCTATGCCTGTAAGTACTATTGGAATTAACCTCATTAATTCATTTAATGTTAAAAACATATTCTCCTTCAATAGATCACTTATCGGCACCTTTTGGATTCTTCCATTAGCCTATATAATAATTTCTCTTCCTCTAATGGTAAGGACAAATAAGATAGCCATGGAAAGCTTTAATATATCATTAGAGCACGCATCTAGAAGCCTTGGTGCAGGACCAGTCAAAACCTTTTTAAATGTCACAGCTCCTGTGGTTATGCCTGCCATAATTTCAAGTGCTGCTTTAGTATTCATCCGAACTATAGGGGAATATACTTGCTCTGCTTTGCTATATGGAATATATAATCGTCCAATTTCTATAGCTATGGTAACTTCTATGCAAGAGTATGATATTGAGCTATCAATGGCCTATGGGACATTAACCATCCTTGTGTGCTTTATAGCTATGTTTATAATAATGAAATTTGATAAAGAAAAGCTTCAATAAAATATACTCCCACTATAGTAGACAAGTTTTTATTTGTTCACTATAGTGGGAGTTTTCTTTTTTTATTTATCTTTCTTTGGAGCCATTTTATATTTTTGATAGACCATATCCTTAAGTAATGAAACAGTATCTACATCATTAAAATTTAAAAGTTTCTCAACTTCATCTAAATTCACTCTATTGCCATAGATCTTTAAAAATCTCTTCTTCCGTCCAACTATATAGTAAAAGCCATCTGAATCAATTTTAGCTAAATCTCCATTAAATAGCGTCACTGGAATCATAGGAATTTCTTTTAGTTTCTCTATATTTTTTCAATGAAACCATAAAAATCTTATTGTACTTTTCTAAATTTGTCATATTCCTCATCCTCTCTAATCTTCACTTTATTCTAAATTCTTAACTAAAAATAAATTCTTCATCATCATCTGACTGCACTTGCTATTTATCAATATCTCGCCTTTTTGATTTTTACATACACCACGAAATTCCCCCACATAGTGTCTTTTAAATTCTTGGCATCTAGTAAAAGTCACCTCTGTGGTAATTACATCCTCTACAAAGGCTGGCTTTAGAAATTCAAGTTCTTCTTTCATAAGAATTGTTCCTGATCCCGGAAGCTCCATACCCATGATAGTTGATATAAAGCTTGCAACGAAAACTCCATGAACCACAGGCTTTAAAAACCACTGCTTAGATGAAAACTCTTCATCCATATGCATTCTATTGTAGTCGCCAGTGAAGTTAGCAAAACTTATCAAGTCATCTTGTGTCATGAGCTTTTTCATTTCTTTCTTGTCACCAAGGATTAATTGCTTTCTTCCTTGAACAAGTGGTGGCAGCTTATCTTCTAAAGGATTTTTGTATTTTATATCTGCTTCCTCTGATATTCCATTCTTTTCTTTTTCTAAATACTCTCCCACCATATCAAAATACGTTCTGTTAAGTTATATTGATTCTGAAACAAGATTTGTCCTAGCTTTTCACCTCACTAAATCTCGAGATGAAAGTTCTGCATCTTCTCTTGTAAACAAAGCAAAAGCTTTTGGAGAGCCGTTGAATTTTATCACTGACAGACTTCCTTCTTATAATCAGGCCGCTAAGCTCTTCAAGAAAGCAAAGCATGTTCCTGTAAAGCCATGTCATCTGATATTAAAAACAACCTCATTGAATCATTCAACAAGACCTTTAAAGCATGGTATAAAGATTAGACAAAAATATATCTAACCATTTGGATGGCTTTCAATCAGCACCTTTTTCACAATTTTTATTTCATATTTTCAAATAGTTTATATACATTCAAAATTCCAAAACCCCATTGTGGATTTGGATATACATCTCCTCGTCTTTCTATTGTGCCTCGTGACAAAAAAGTTCTCATACTCTGAATATACATATAAGGATATTCTTTGTTCACTATTCCCCATTGAAATAGAAGACAGCATGCCCCTGCACCTATAGCCGCGGAAAGACTTGTCCCGTTAATCACATCAATTTTGTTATTGAGTCCTACGGTTCTTGTATTCACTCCTCCAGCTGCAAACTCTATACTGTTTTGATACTGTTCCCTAAATGCTACCCCTGAATAAGATAAAAGATTATTATTATTTTGATTGTATGCAGCTACAGTAATAACATTTGATGAATCTCCTGGAACCATTATTGTTCCATAAGAATCACTGGATGTAAAACGCGTTCCAGGAACCGTAAGTCCCTTTTGAAGAATCCATGCATTGTATATAGCACGTTGCCCAAGTCTCAAAGTTAATCTCACCTTCCATATACCCTCTTGTATATTTCTTAAATAAATTCTTATAAGCTCATCTCCTGTGTATTCTTCCGGTAAATAATAGTATGTTGAAATTTCAGTTTGTTCAAAAGTGAAGTCGTATTTCTTATTAATATTGAGAATAGCTGGAATAATGCCAGTAGTTTCACCTGATGGAGAGATTATTTGTATGTCTAATATATTAGGAAGGTCAACCCATATTTCAATAAGCATATTTTTCTGCTCTGGGGCTACAATAAGTTCTATAGAATCGGAATCTCCTACATCTTTTAGCATCCCAGATGCATGGGCATCTTGTATTCCTTCATTTCCTGCACCACTAACAACAACTAAACCTACATTTCTCGAAACATCCCTTATGAATGAATCTAAAATATGCTTTCCTTTATGATTTCCACTGTTAGTACCTATAGGAAGCAAAATCACTACCGGTTTATTTTCCTTTAATGCGTATTCTTTTACGTATTCTAATGCTGATATTATAAATGCTAAATTATATTTTGCAACATCATTGCTAAAAAAATTATTATAACTTGTTGCTAGCGCTAATTTTATTATTAGAAAGTCACATTGTGGTGCCATTCCCTTAAGCTCTGGATTCACTCCCCTTGCTCCAACTATTCCTGCCATATTAGTTCCATGACCAATTTTATCAACACTAGGAACTATATCATAAGGATTTAAATTATTCTTTTTTGCCTCTATAGCTCTATTTATTTCATCACTATTATATACTCCTCCGAAAGAAACATTCTCTCCTTTTACAGGTTTTAAAGTCTGGTCCCATATATATTTAATTCTAGTTTTGCCCTGACTATTGCAAAATTCTTCATTTAAATAATCTATACCAGTATCAATTATAGCTACAGTAACTCCGTCACCTCTAAGGTCTAATGGCAGATTCAGTTGTACTGCTGAAACCTGACTTGCTTCTATTGCTGATGTTTCTTGAAGGGTAAATATTTCTGGAGGTGCAACATAATATACGTTTAATCCTTCTTTTTTAATTTTTTCATTTAAAATCATCGTTATGGTACTTGTGTTTCCAATCTCCTGAGTTACTGTGGATTTTATAGCCGCCATAGCATAGGTATCATTTATTATAACTACTATAATTTCTTCTTCATAAGAATACACCGTATTATTTGCTTTTCCACCATATAAAACAGTATATATATAATAATCTTCATTCATTGTAATCTTGCTTATATCATTTAGTTCATTATTAACCATTATTCAAGAGCCCCCATCTATATTTAATATATCTTATATCCAAAAAACTGTCAGGATTTCTAAAAAATAACTCTCCCTCATGGAATTCATTATTAGTTTCTGCATCTGTTTTTTCAGTTCTATATATTGAATTTTCTTCATCTGATCCTCTATAATTTCCACCTATTATATTAAAGATATTATATAAATCAAGTTTTCCATATCCCCAATATTCATTAGGGTATTCTTCATTAGTTTTTCTTTCTGCAGAATATATGAGGAGACTTCTCATTTTAGTTGAATATAAAGTTAAATCGTTTTTATCCACTATTCCCCATTGTAATAGTAATGCACAAGCTCCTGTTACTATTGCAGTGGCTGCAGAACTACCATTTACAACTGAAACACTTTTTCTATCTAAAGATGTAGTCAAAATATTTGTACCCATTGTGGCTATATCGGGGTTTATCAATTGATTAGTATTAAATCCCCTACCTGATTCGCCCATAACTGCACCAGTATTGCTGTCATAATATGCAACTGTTATCACATTTTCAGCTGTAGATGGTATAGTAAGTGTATTATCAGAATTTGAATTCAAAAACTTTGTTCCCTCTGGCGTTATACCTTTGCCTGACAACCACATGTCTACTCTTCCATTAGTCACAAAAATCCCTTTCATATTTATTTTCCAAATTCCTGGAACAATATCATTGACCGAAATGACATATAATTGATGTCCTGTCAAATTCTCAGGATCACTACACTGTACCATTATTGTAGTATTAGTCAAATAGAATTTTCTTCTTTCAATATAATAAATACCAGGATTAAATTCTCCTGAGCTTTCTCCTGAAGGTGCAATAATACTCATAGACATCCTATTTGGTTTTTGTACCCATATATTTAGATTAAATACTTTCAAACCTCTGCTTATTTGAAGTTCTGCAGTATATACGCTATTAGGATCTTTTATAAAGCCTGTGACATGACCTTCATAATTTCCTGAATTTCCAGTACCAGCTACTATGATAATTCCTGGTTTACTTGCTATACTTGTTATATAACTGGCTGTTATGTTGTATCCATCGTGGCTACCCTCTTGACTGCCAACACCTATATAAATAGCAATAGGTCTATTTAATTCCCCTGATATTTTCTCTAAATACCCTATAGCCGATATAACTTCTGTATTGTTATAAATAGGCACCTCTTTTGAACCATTTTCTCTATTTATTTTTTTTAGAAAAGGAGATTCCAATAATTTTACTACACAAAAATCACAATCATTAGCCACCCCCTCAATATCCTTGTTCTTACCTCTTGCCCCAATAATACTTGCCATCTGTGTACCATGTCCTATATAATCTCTACTAGGAACTATATCATAAGGATTATTTCCTGCTTTGTATTCAGAAATTGCTCTATTTATTTCAGATTCAGTATATTCTGTTCCAATGTATAAATTATTTTTATCTGAAGACTTAATGGATTGATCCCATAACCGCACTATTCTTGTTGTATCATCTTCCCTTATAAACTCTTCATTTAAATAATCAATTCCAGTATCAATAATTCCAACCAATACACCTCTCCCAGTTAAATTCAAATATGGATTTATCTTAACCTTAAAAATACTTTCTATATTTGAGGGAGTTATGTCTTGAAGCAAATATACACTAGTTATTTCTATAAATACTATAGATGGTACATCCTCTCTTAAAGAAGACAGTTTATTCTGTTCCACAGAAATAACCGCTAGATTCTCAGTTATTATAGCTCCACATGCATAATCCACCTTATCTATCTGCCCTTGAAAGTCTCCTCTATATTCCACAACAAATCCAATATTATCTTCATTAAAAAATCCTAAACAAGGTTCTCTCATATTTCCCCCTTTAACATCCGCCATTAAACTTTTTCTTATTAATCAATATTCATAAATTTGATTTTAAATGTTACTTTTTTAATTTAACTACACTATTTATTTTATTAATCTATATATTGTATTTTAAAAGCAAAAAAGAATGATGCCTCTAACACCATTCTTTTTTGTTTGCTATTTTATATCATTATCTATTAAGTACCTTAAAAGCTCTCTAGCCCCTTCACATATCTCATCATAAGTTATATCAAATTTACCACTATACCAAGGATCATCAATATCTTTCTTATTGTCTGTAAAGTCTAAAAGTCTATAAACTTTATTATCCTTATCATTACCTATGATTTTCATCATATTTCTTATATTGTAAGACTCCATAGCTATTATATAATCATAATTTTTATAGTCATCAACTGTAATTTGAATTGCTCTCTTACCCTCACAAGAAATACCGTGCTCCTTAAGCTTTCTCTTTGCTGGAGGATAAACAGGATTTCCTATTTCCTCCCTAGATGTGGCTGATGATGCTACATAGATTTCTTTCTCAAGCCCAGCTTTTTTTACCATATCTCTAAACACAAACTCTGCCATAGGCGACCTGCAAATGTTGCCGTGGCAGACAAACATAACTTTAATCATTTCCTTAATCCCCCCAAATATCTTTCTATGTTCTATAACTTTTAGAAATATCTTTTCAAAACAAGAGATGTTTTCCTTTTTAAAATTTTTACTTTCTTATAATTGTATCATAAATAATAAAACACATGAATATTTACCCTATTCTATTATTTACCACATTAAAATCCATACTTAAAATAACATCCTATTCATTCGGTACAGAATCCTTCTTCTGTACCGTATCTTTAAATTATTAACCTTATAACTGTACCTTGTATCTACAGATATCATAATATAAGATTAAATGTGGTGTTTTACTCTGATGTACAAAACATAAAACAGAATGAAGCACAATCACTAAAATAGGGGGACTATGTATAAATGGATTCAAGTTCATCATTAATGACGGAAGGTTGTATATGGAGAAAAATAGTCAAATTTGCCCTTCCAATATGTTGGGGAAATTTGTTTCAACAGCTATACAATATCGTTGACTCTGTAGTAGTTGGAAACTATGTAGGTAGAGACGCCCTAGCAGCTATCAGCTCTACAGGATCATTGATATTTTTGCTTGTTGGATTTTTCGGTGGTATCTTTATGGGAGCTGGAGTTGTCATCTCTAAATACTTTGGAGCTAACAAAAAAGAATCTGTGCAAAAAGCTATTCATACTTCCATTGCTTTTGCAATAATAGCCGGGATAATTCTAACTGTTGTAGGTACACTACTTACACCTCAGATATTACGACTTATGGGAACACCAGATTCCGTATTTTCTAATGCAACACTATATGTAAGAATTTACTTTATGGGCATATTGTCCGTAGTTCTATATAATACTTCAAGTGGTATATTTCAAGCTGTTGGTGACAGTAAGCATCCACTTTACTACCTTATAATATCATCAATTGTCAATGTGGTTTTAGACCTTATTTTTGTAGTTATATTCAAATGGGGAATCGGTGGAGCTGCCTTTGCCACTATAATTTCTCAGACAGTAAGCGTAGTTCTTTCCTTCTACAAATTAAGTACTACAAACGATGTGTACAAGGTTGACTTTAAGAAGATAGAAATTGACCCTAGAATATTAAAGGAAATCATTCGTTTAGGTCTTCCAGCAGGAATACAAAATTCTGTAATTGCCCTTGCAAACGTAGTTGTCCAAGCCAATATAAATGCTTTTGGATCTGTAGCCATGGCAGGCTGCGGTTCCTATTCAAAAATTGAAGGCTTTGTATTTATTCCCATCACAAGTTTTGCTATGTCTATGACTACCTTTATAGGTCAAAATCTTGGAGCAAAGAAATATGACAGAGCAAAAGAAGGAGCTAAATTTGGAATCATAACTTCTATAATTCTTGCTGAAATAATTGGAGTTCTATTCTTCATATTAGCCCCTCAATTAATATCACTATTCAATGGTGAACCAGAAGTAGTTCAATTTGGAACCTCTCAATCAAGGACAATTGCCTTATTTTATTTCTTACTAGCTTTCTCACACTGTATAGCAGGTATTTTAAGGGGAGCTGGAAAAGCTATTGTTCCTATGTTTGTAATGCTTCTATGCTGGTGCATAATAAGAGTTACTTATATAACTATTACTACTCATTTTATACCGATGATTCAAGTGGTATTCTGGGCTTATCCACTAACTTGGTTCCTAAGCTCAATGATATTCCTCATCTACTATTTGAAATCAGACTGGATTCACGGATTTGATAAAAAATAAATTTAAGTGAAGAGTTGGGTTTTGAGGAAATAAAAGTTTTGGAGATCTATACTCCATTGTCATAGAAATTTGAATTAAAAATCTGCACTCCAGAAATGAAGTGCAGATTTTTATATATATTTTTTATAATTATTATCCAATATGTTTTCATCAGGAAAGGTAATATCATCTTTCAACTGATACATTTATAATGCTTGAAGTATTTCGCTTATCATCCCAATATCCTTGTATTTCAAATATATATTCACCTTCTTGATCCGGAAGTAATACTGAGATCGAATCCTTCTCTTCATCTTCTTTGTAAATAATCGGTTCCGAATTTGTATCTTTCCATAATAAAACAGTAATCCTTTTAGGAAGAGCCTTTATAGGACGAGTTTTGAAAAATACATTTATATAACTATTAGGAGTACATTTGATAATTTCTGATTGCTTACCAACTTCATATGAAGGGCCAGTTATATTACTACTTCCTCCAACGCCATAAATCCAATTATATTGTCCTTTACTAGATGGTACATTTTCATTATTATATGTTATTTTAATCTTAGGAAATTCATAGGGAATCTCTGACTTTGAACATCTCATATACAAACTAAATCCAATAAGTAGTATAAATATACATATACAAATTGTTGTTAAAAATCGTTTATTCACAGCTTCGCCTCCTATTTACAATCTATATATGCAGAATATTCTATATGCTATTCCCGTTACCTTCTGAAATTTATATATTTATTTTTTTCTCAAACAAAACATATTTTTATAATTATATATGAAGTAAAATGGAATTATATCAATTAAAGTGAAGTTATCCCAAAATTTTCACAAATTCTACTAAATATTTTTTAGTTGTTTTCTATTTTTGGGGTTAAATACATTATATTATGTTTAACATCTCCTTATCAATTCAAAATATGTTACTACAGCCTCACATATTACAGGGTCAAACACTGGTATTCCTAAATATTCTTCAAGTTTTTTTGAAAATGAAACTGTTGAAAAACCTATACATGCTAAAGCTATTGAGGAAGCTCCAGCTTTTTTCAGTTCATCTCCTTTTTGAAAACAACTGTATATACCATCATCTGTCATTAAATCTAATGTAGAATTCACCTTTTTAGGCTCCAAGGTTAATAATCTTATCTCCAAACACCTTTAAAAATGATTCAGGGATTTTTTCTGATATACCTAAAACGCCAATTTTTTCTCTATTTTTAACCTCTAAAGTAGCTATTGCCGATCCCGCTCCAATTATTAGTATGTTATATATCTGTTTTAACTCTAATAATCCTGGTTCATCTACACAACTTATTATTATGGCATCTTTGTGTTTAAACTGCTTTGCTAATTCAATAATCTTCGGTATTGCTTCAGCCTTTGTTTTATCATCATGTACTCCTTCTAGCTGATTTAAAATACATTTACTCTCTACTTTTAACATTGGAAAACATCTTTTGATAGCAAATTATTATAAATTTACTTTATTCCTTGCGTTTGAATATGATTCATTGAACCATATAGTTTTATTATTCTATCATATTCTTCTTTATCATAGAATGAGCACTGATTCTTTCCAAAGTATTTTGCAACTTCTATCATAAACCTTCCGGCTTCCTCTAAATCATTTATGTGAGTGGAGCCTGTTGCACATCCTGGAACCATTGTTTCAGTAGTTATAGCTACTCCTACTACAGGAACGCTGGTAGCTGTAGATGGCTGCAATATGCTATTAAGATGATATATATCATTTCCATATGGAGTTATATCTTGAGTTGTTAATGCAAATACACTTGGGAGTTGTCCCGTTGTTGTCTGCATTATATCCATAAGGTCATCACTTACTCTTAATATATATCCTTCTTTAACTGTTGGGGATATTGCAAAACCACGCTTATTTATTATTCTATTACCCTTTGTTGTATCAACTGAAAGTATAGCATCAAGCTCATCTGTTACCTCTTCTTGATTAACTTGTGCAATATCTACAGGAGATCCCATAAAAGGCACTGGCTTATATGGACTAGTTGGTGCATCTGGGCACACATGAGTTGATATAAATACATCTCCCTACTCTAACTGCTGCACTAAGTGTACGAAGTCCCTCCGCTCCACCTGACGCTTTTGCAAAATCAAGTGTATGTGTTCCAATTCCTCTCTTTAATCTTATATAGAATTGAATTGCTGGAATTTCATGAGTTACATTTCCAACATCTGTGGAACCTATTCCCTGAGTATAGTCACGCTCTATATAATCTTCATTTATAAACTCCATATTATTACGAACGTAGTTTACTAATTTCTTATCATTTCTTACATCTTTTAATAGCACACTATTTTGCTTCATATTAACTGTAGCACCAACACACATTTGTAGCTGAGAAGAAATATGTTGATGCCATAACTACGAAAGAAACCAAAACTATTTTCCAGCTTAACTTTTTAAATACATCAAGTTGATCCCCCACTGATATTCCTGCAAAAGCTACTAATGGTAATCCAACTAATCCAAAACTCATGGAACTCATCGATGTAACTATAAATTCTTGCAATGGAGATATTGGTAGTGTAAGGAAAAATGAAACCAAGGTAGCCCTTGCAAATCCAGGTAGATTAGGTTTTTTTATAAAGTTTTTTAATACTAATGCTATAAATACCATAGCAAAACTAACTGCTGTTGAAATCAACAATCCTTTTACCTCAGTACCTTGTGAAAAAATGTGAATCAAAGCAACTATTCCATATATTATAATTACATATTTAAGCTGTTCCATTATATCTAAAACTGTACTTTTCATTGTTATTTCCCCTTCCTAATGTTAATTAAGCCATATCTATATCTTTTACATCTTCTTTTTTTGAAATTTATCACCTATGATTCCTAATGCTGTATCTCTACAAAGTGAGAAGGTTCCTCCTACAGCACTTCTTCCAAGACCTAATAAAACTCCCAGTGGAAGTGCTATAAGCATTGTCATAACATTTCCTGTTTCTTGAAATTTTAATATGTTAACTTTTCTTAAACGTTAACATAATTATAAATGGTTAACTCTATTACTGTCCAGGTTCAGTCTATCCAAGAAATCATCAAAGTTATAGTGCACATTGTACAATATATTTATTATAAAACGATAATAGAAAACCTTTTCTTATTGACAATTAAGGCTACTCTTCTTATAATTATTACAATAATATTGGTAAAGTTAGTCATATTACACTATAAAGGGGGAAGTGATATGTCCTTAACCATTAGAGATGCTCTTAATTTTGGAGGGTTAAAAAAATGTAAATTAGTGGCCGGAAGCAAAGGTTTGTCAAACATAATTCTCCATGCCAATTCAATGGAAATTCCAGACATAGAACCTTGGCTTACTAAAGGCGAACTTCTAATAACTACAGGTTATGCCTTAAAAAGTTCATCTATAAATTTAATAGATTTGATAAACATAGTTTATAGAACTCATGCTTCTGGAATTGCAATAAAAACTAGATTCATTGGTCCATTTTCAAAAGCAGCTATAGAATTAGCTGATGAACTTGGTGTTCCATTAATTGAAATGCCAGATAATCTTTCTTTTGTTGAAGTGATTACTCCTTTAGTGAAATCAATAATAGATGAACATCACTCAAGATTAGAATACTCTCAAACCATACATAATAAATTTATAGATTTAGAATTAAATGGTGGGGGATTCAGTGCAATTTCAAGTGTATTATGTACTCTTTTAAAACTCCCCAATGCTATAGTAGATTCTAATTTTGAACTTGAAACCATTAAAGCTCCATCAGGAAAGTATACTGATACATTAAATTATTTTTGCAGTAAACTTTTGTCCTCTCCTTCTATATTAAATTTTAAAAATCGACCACGCAACTACTGCAATTGCTTTAGAATTTTCTAAAAAAACAGCTCTTGATGAGCAAATGAAATTAATAGGTAACCATTTCTATTTAGATATAATTGCAGGTAATATAAAAACTGAAGAAGAAGCTAAGCTCAGGGCCTTTAATTTGAAATGGCCATCTCCACCACTGAGACTTGCTATATTTGACGTAGACCAATTTGATATCATTATAAAAAACAAGGATGAATTCTATATTCAAGAACTCAAAGACATTATACTTAATGCCATACGACTTCATTTAAAAGCTTTAACTAAAAATTTTACTATCATTCCTAGAAGTGATAGTTTTACATGTCTTATTCCTCATACTTGCCAAAAAGAAGAACTTTCAAGATGTATAGATAATATTCAAGATACAATTCAATCTAACTTGCATATATATCTTACGGTAGGAATAAGTAGTATTTTTAATTCTTATACAGAATTACATGAAGCAAATAAGGAAGCTAGAGAAGCTATTAAAATATCACGTTAAACTCACAGTAATTCAAAATCTATTTTTATAGAAAATAATCGTCTTGAACAAGCTTTGCTTCAAGTTTCAGATAATGATAGCATCCAAAAGTACATATATAATACTATTTTTATCATTGAAAATTATGATAAGCAAAATGGTTCTCAATTATTAGAGACATTAAATCAACTTATTTTATGCATGGGAGTAAAAACTCAAGCTGCTCAAAATTTATTTCTTCATAGAAATACATTGATGTATAGAATAAAAAAAATTGAACATTTAACTGGCTACAATCTTTCTAATAAAAATGATTTATTATCTTTAGCTATAGCTATGAAATTCTATCCCTTTGTTGCAAAAAAAATAAAGTATACAAATTAAAAAGCAACCTAATTTTATAATTTTAGGTTGCTTACATATTTTTAAATTTGTCCACACTATCGTATATTTTACCCTAAGTACTCTATTTTTTTAAGTCTACATACCAAATCATGAGCTTTTAGTCCATGTAAAATACTTTCTGC
Source organism: Clostridium sp. (assembly GCA_022773025.1). Taxonomy (GTDB): domain Bacteria; phylum Bacillota; class Clostridia; order Clostridiales; family Clostridiaceae; genus Clostridium_X. The sequence continues at coordinate 27,583 of JALEZF010000003.1, forward strand.
AGCTTGCTTTTTTATGATATCGTATTTCTCAAATATCTTTACTGCATGGTCTACATCATTATATACTTTCCAATATCCACACATAAGGCATTGTTTTGATGTACATTTCATAAAGTCCTCTACATCATTTACGGGATATCCTAAAAACACTCCTAATTCATGTGGGCAGTGGTAAATGGAATATCTCTCTTTTAGCTTCAATAGATAATTCTCTAGGGTTTGTTCTAAAGGATATCCAATCCCAGTTAAGAACTGATAACTTTCATCTGTGAACAAATATGACTTTAATATATCTACATTATATATAAGAAGTATTGCTGAAGTATAATCTTCTCTTAATACTACATAATTAAGTCCGATAGCTTCTATGAATTCTCTACCGCATTTCATCCATTTCCCATAAGTATTGTCGTAGTCCTTTTTTAGGGTTACTGTTGCAGAAGGTTTGCTTCCTTCTATGACGATAGACAAATTATAAACGAGAAATTTTTCTATATAGTCTCTATCATTCATTTCTTTTAAAGTTTCATATAAATTCTTAACTACCGCACACATAATTTTTCTCCTTAGTTGTTATTTTCTATATTATTTTTGATGACACATTCCTGAACTTGGACAATTAGCACAGTTGCATCCACAGGAGCTCTTACCTCTCTTCTTATCTTTTGCCATCTTAAAAATTACTGATGCTACAATTAATAGAACTACAGAACCAACCAATACAGTTGGAAGGTTCATATTCAAAAATCCCACTTACATCATCTCCTCATATTTATTTTTACGAACTAAAACATATATTAATATAGCTAGTAGTATAAAGGCTGCTGCTGTAAATACTGTGAATCCTCCACCTGTAAAGAAAGATCCTAACTGATAGATTATAAGTGAGATAACATAAGCAAATACACATAAGTATCCTATTGCAAACCATGTCCATTTTCCATTATTCATTTCTCGCTTTATAGCTCCCATAGCCGCAAAGCAAGGTGCACATAAAAGATTGAAGGTTAAAAATGTGAAAGCTGACAATGTTGAAAAATCTTTTGCCATCATAGCCCAGTACTCTGCTCCGTCCTCTGCAACTTCGGCAAATCCATAAAGAACACCGAAAGTATTTACTACATTCTCTTTAGCTATAAGTCCCGTAAATGTAGCAACTGAAGACTGCCATGTTCCAAATCCAAGAGGTACAAATATTGGAGCTATAAACTTTCCTATAGATGCCAAGAAGCTTGTATTATTATCTTCTACCATAACTAAAGCTCCATCTATAAAGCCAAAACCTTGCAAGAACCACAATACTATAGAAGATAAAAGTATAACTGTACCTGCACGCTTTATGAAGGACCATCCTCTCTCCCAAGTACTTCTTAAAACATTACTAACTGTAGGCATATGATAAGCTGGAAGTTCCATAACAAATGGTGCTGGCTTTCCTGCAAACATCTTTGTTTTCTTCAATAAAATACCTGATATTATAACTGCTGTAACTCCTACAAAATATGCTACTGGTGCTACCCACCATGCTCCATCAAATAACGCTCCTGCAATAAGTGCTACTATTGGCATCTTTGCTCCGCAAGGTATGAAAGATGTAGTCATAATTGTCATACGTCTATCTCTTTCATGCTCTATAGTACGCGATGCCATTATTCCTGGTACAGAACATCCTGACCCTATAAGCATTGGAATAAAGCTTTTTCCTGAAAGTCCAAATTTACGGAAGATACGGTCCATAATGAAAGCCACACGTGTCATATATCCACAGTCCTCTAACATAGAAAGCATCAAGAATAATATAATCATCTGTGGCACAAAGCCAAGCACCGCTCCAACTCCGCCAATTATACCCTCAACTACAAGTCCTACAAGCCATGGCTCCACTCCAACTCCTTCCATCCATGATCTTAGTCCTCCCATAATGAAGTCACCAAATAAAGTATCATTAGTCCAATCTGTCACAAGAGTTCCTATAGTGGTAACGGAAATATAGTAAACCAAAAACATAATTGCCGCAAAAATAGGTAAAGCTAGCCATCTATTAGTGACTATTCTATCTATCTTATCTGATTGAGAGAGGTTGTTTTTTAATTTCTTTTTCACACATTGACTTGTTAATTTACTTATATATGCATATCTTTGATTAGTAATTATACTTTCACTATCATCATCCATCTCATTTTCACATTCTTTTATGTGATCCTCAATGTGTGAAATAAGCTCCTTCGATAGCTTTAACTCTCCAAGTACTTTTTCATCTCTCTCAAATAATTTAATAGCTGTCCATCTTAAATTTTCATTATTTATTTTATCTTCTATAGACTCTTCAATATGAGCAATAGCATGTTCCACTGACCCATTAAAGACATGAGGTAGCTCAATATTCTTTTTTAGTTTAGATAGGTTTACTGCCTTTTGTGCTACCTCTCTAGAGCCTATGCCCTTTAATGCAGAAGTTTCTACCACTTCACAGCCAAGAGATGAACCAAGTTTGTTTAAATTTATTTCATCTCCATTTTTACGTACTATATCAATCATGTTTACAGCCATAACTACTGGAATACCTAGTTCTATAAGCTGAGTTGTAAGATATAGATTTCTCTCAATATTAGTTCCATCTACTATATTAATAATGACATCTGGTCTTTCGTTTATTAAGTAATTACGAGCAACCACTTCTTCTAAAGTATAGGGTGATAAGGAATATACTCCAGGCAAGTCCTGAATTATAACCTCATTATATCCTTTAAGTTTCCCTTCTTTTTTTTCTACAGTAACTCCCGGCCAGTTTCCTACATACTGACTACTTCCTGTTAAGTCATTGAACATGGTTGTTTTCCCACAATTTGGATTACCCGCAAGTGCAATCTTTATATTCATATTCCCCTCCATCTAGTTAGTTCTAACTAACTCTTTCTCTAAAAAAAATCAGCAGCTAAAACTGCCATAAACTACTTAACTTCAATGATCTCAGCATCTGCTTTTCTTATTGAAAGTTCATATCCCCTTACATTTAGTTCTATAGGATCACCTAAAGGTGCTACCTTTCTTACATAAACTTCGGTTCCTTTTGTAATTCCCATATCCATTATTCGTCTTTTTACCGCTCCTTCCCCATGAAGCTTTACTACAGTAACTTTATACCCGACTTTTACATCTTTTAATGTATTCATAACTCCCTCTCCTTTATATCATAATTCTATTAGCCATTGCTCTATCTATAGCGATACGACTATTCTTTACCGATATAATCATATTCCCCCCCATCATAGAAATAATGGTCACTGACTCTCCAACAACAAATCCTAATTCTGATAGGTGCTGACGAATTTCATCTTTGCCTGTTATCCTCTTTATAATATTGCTTTCACCTATACTTGCCATTGTTAAGGGCATTCTAACGCCTCCTCTCTTAACAATCACTACAAATCTACTTAGTTAGTCATGACTAACTCCATGAATTTAGTTTACTACCCTTAGCTTTCTCTGTCAAGGATGATTTTCATATTTATTGATAATTTATATAAATTATGCTAATCTATATAGTAAATACTCGGAGGTGAATGATTTGAAGAGACAAGAATCTTTAGAAGATTACTTAGAAACTATTCTAGTTTTAAATAAATCTGGAGCTGTACGTTCCATAGATGTAGCAAATAAAATGAACTTTTCTAAACCTAGTGTAAGTGTAGCTATGAAAAATTTAAAAAGCAAAGAATTAATAACTATAGATGATAATGGTTTTATAACTCTTACAGATGCCGGACGAAATATTGCAGAAAGTATTTATGAACGACATACTATTCTAACAAAGGCTCTTGTAGGTTTGGGAGTTTCTGAAGAAGTTGCTAGAGAAGATGCTTGCCGTATAGAGCACGATATAAGTGAAGAAACCTTTGAAAAAATTAAAGAACATGTAAATATTAAAGGAGTATATACCTGCTAAAGGCAAGTGCTCCTTTATTTTATTACAAATTTTCCTAATCATATATTGAATACTTTTACTGGTTAATTTATACTTTACAAGTAAACTGACAAACTTTTCAGGAGGTGTTAATAATTGAAACAGTTGTTAGAATTATTTTTTACTTTTGCTAAGATAGGAGCCTTTACCTTTGGAGGGGGATATGCCATGCTTCCTATGCTGCAACAAGAAGTTGTTGATAAACATCATTGGACAACTAATGATGATATCATGGATTATTTTGCTGTGGCCCAATGTACTCCTGGTGTAATAGCTGTTAATACAGCAACTTTTATAGGTTTTTATCAGGCTGGTATAATCGGTGCAATGTTTGCCACCTTTGGCGTTGTATTTCCAAGTATAGTGATAATAAGTATAATTGCAGGACTTCTTCAAAACTTCGCAACTATCCCTGTTGTTGTACATGCTCTGTCAGGAATTAGAGTTGCAGTTTGTGTATTAGTACTTAATGCCGTAATTAAGTTTTGGAAAAATGGTGTTAAAGATTCTTTAGGAATCATAATATTTGTAATTTCTTTAGGCGTTGCTTATTTCACGAACATATCAACAGTTTTTGTAGTTATTCTTTCTGGAGCTTTAGGATTTATGGCAAAGCATATATCCTTTTTAAAGAAAGGAAGTGATTAATGGTGGGGATATTTTTTACATTATTTATAGAATTTTTTAAGACAGGATTATTTGCCATTGGTGGTGGACTTGCTACAATTCCTTTTTTACATGATATGATTGGAAAATACGGATGGTTTACAACTGAGCTTTTGACAGATATGATTGCAGTTTCAGAATCAACTCCTGGGCCAATAGGTATAAATATGGCTACTTACGTAGGCTTCATCACCGGACTAAAAGATTTTGGTATTGGTGGAGCAATTCTTGGTGCTGTGATTGCAACTATAGCTCTTGTTCTTCCAAGTTTAATTATAATATGCATAATCGCACAATTTCTAAAGAAGTTTAAAGAAAGTGAAATTGTACAATCTATATTTTATGGTTTAAGACCTGCGGTGACAGCTCTTATTGCATCAGCAGGACTAGGTATCTTTATGGTTACTTTATTTAGTGTAGATGCCTTTAAATCAAGTGGCCAAATTTTAGATTTTTTCAAGCTTCCTTACATACTTCTGTTTTGTATAATATTTTTTATATCAAAGAAATTTAAGAAGCTAAGCCCAATAATTCTTATATTATTTTCAGCAATAATTGGTGTCGTATTTAAATTATAATCTCATAAAAAAAGCTCAATGTCAGGCCCTTAGGTCTAATCATTGAGCTTTTTATTTTAATAAAACTGTTTAACTTCCGTTTCAAAATATCTTCCTAAATCATAGCTTGAGTATATTCCTTTGTCTGTGACAATACCGCTTATTAGATTTGGAGGTGTTATATCGAAGGAAGGATAGATTCCTTTCACTGTGTCTATTGTATTTTTTAATCCTCCACAGCATAATACTTCTTTCGGATCTCTTTCCTCTATTACTATATCAGAAGCACTCTTCTTGCCTAGGTCAGGAATTCCTGTAACGAAATAAGGAATTCCGAAATGTTTGGCTAGTATTGCTATTTGAAGAGTTCCTATCTTGTTTGCGATGTGTCCATCCCTAGTTATACTATCAGCTGCCGAAGTAAATAAATCTATATTCTTATTCTGCATAGTGTATGCAACCATATTATCTGTTATTACAGTTGTATCAAAGCCCATTTGGCTACAACAACTTGAAGTAAGCCTTGCTCCTTGAAGGTAAGGTCTTGTCTCTGCACAGTATATTTTTATTTCGTTGTTTCTCTTTTTTGCTGCTCTAAGCATCATTCCTATTATGGTCTCACCAAAGCATTGAGTCATTATAGCGCCGTTTTTAGGAAACATATCTGCTAGATACTCTCCCACTTTTTCCATGGTGGAATAACGTCTATTTAATGATTCAATTGTCGAATTAAAAATAGATTCACAAGGATTTTTGCCTTCTGCCAAAGCTCTCTTCGCAACTTCTAGGCAATTCCCTGTTATAAGTCCCATACGATTTGCTGTAGTTGGTCTTGCGTGTGAGATGTCATAAGAAGCTTTTTCAAGGAATTTTATCTGCTCCTGTTCCGACTTTTCTCTAACTTCATAAGCTGCAAGAGCCATTCCCATTCCCGCTGCTGTATATGGTCCTGCACTTTGAGTTACCATATCTCTTATAGCATAAGCCACTTCCATATATGTATTGCAAGTTACGAATTTAACTTCTCTCGGATAAATCCTTCTATCCAGAATTCTAACTTTTCCGTCCTCATACCACGCCACATTTTCATATTTCAATAAGAAGGCCAACCCTTCATCCATTCTCTTCATCCAAATATCACCTTTTCCCATGTTTTAAATTTCTGCAAAGTCTCAAACTTTCCATAAATATTTCTTTAAAATTTATGATAGTATCAATTTAAATTCCCTAGTGATTTCCCTTCCGTATGAGATATCATATCTATTCATTATAAGACTTATTCCCATTTTAATTAAAGCCCTCTCCATTGGAACTCTTATATGATTATCATCTACAGAAGTTATTTCTATAACCTTGGAGTCTCCTACAACTCTTCTTATTATCTCAGTACCTGCATAACCTAAAGAATCTGCAAAAATTTCTTTAAGGTATTTTTCTTTAAAGTAATCATTGTTATACAGCTCAAATTCAACTATAGAATAATATTTTGAAGAAATTTTCTCCTTAGTGAAATCAAAAGTGTCCTTTATTGTGCTCTCTATCCACTTTAAAAACTCTTTATTTTCCATGTCCCCATAGTACTTGTTAGCCCACGAAAAGAATAAGTTTCCTATGACATTTCCTATGTCATATCCCATTGGTCCATAAAAAGCAAATTCCGGATCTATGACCTTCATCCCCTTTTCATTTACAAATATTGAGCCTGAATGAAGATCGCCATGAATAAGGGCCTGAGCATGATTCATGAAATTATCTCTCAAAATACCAACCTGAGCCTTTAGTTTTTCATTATTATAAAGATTGTCTTCAACGAACTCTTTGTTTTCATCTATTATTATATTTCTATTTTTATAATTATAATAAGGCTCTGTAAATACCAAATCCTCGCTTATATCGCAAAGCTCTGTATTAGTGAATCTTATTACTCTTGATTTCTTTTCAGCTCTATCTATAACTAGGTCAGTAGTAGGGAGAAGAGTATCAGCTAAGAACTGAGATAAGTTTTCAGATAATGACTTAAAAGTTTTCCCCTCCATAAGCTCTTTTCTAAGATTCTTGTACTCCGCTATATCTTCCATAGCTATGGCACACATTATTTCATCATAATCATAAATCTCAGGAATAAAATCTTTGGCTAAATTTTTCTGTATCTTTAAAATTTCCGCCTCAATCCTACTTCTATTGATGTCTAATGGTCTTCCTGATGACCTTAAAAGTTTATCTGCTTGCTTTATAATAAGTGATTTTCCACTTTCCTCATTCCATATCTTAAAAACGTAGTTTATATTTCCATCACCAATTTCTATACCTTGAAGCTTTTCATCATCATCAAAAAATTTCACCTTTTCTTTAGAATAATTCTTAGCCTCTTCCACATTCATTAAAAAGTGACTGCTATATTTATTCATGATTTTTGCCTCCTAATTTCAGAGTGTGTATCTTAAATTTATTTTAACATACTTAAAAATTATTTTAACTACAAAAAAACCCTCATGTTTGACTTGTTGACTCAAACATGAGGATTTTTATTGTTATTAATATAAATCTTTATATTCTTTCATGAAATCAGGAAGCATATCTAAATACTCACTTAAGGCCCTATAATCATTCAATTCACATTTGCTTAAAGATTTTCTATACAAATCTTCTGTATCCCAAGAGATTATCTTTATAGGAAGTCTATTCTCTAACATTTGTTTAAGCATTAGAAACCTTCCTATACGTCCGTTTCCATCTTGAAAAGGATGTATCAGTTCAAATCTAACATGAAATTCTGCTATGCTTTCCATAGTTATTTTATCCAATCTATAATACCATTCTAAAAGTTCATCAAGTTTTGGTTGAACTTCAAAAGGTTGAGCAATCTTAGCTTTAGTTCCAATTATCATATTAGGAATCACTTTATATATTCCTGCATATCCCCTGCTATGGCATGTGGTGTTAAACATAAGTCTTGCATGGAGGTCCTTTAAAAATCTATCATCTATTTTCTCTCCTAAGGATTCTATGACTCTATCAAATGCATAAGTTGAATTCACAGTTTCCTGTACATCATCTAAAGTATGAGTTCCTTCAACCACATTTTTATCCAATAACAATGCTAGTGATTCTGTAGTAAAGGTACTCCCTTCAATTTTGTTAGAATGATATAAAAAGTCATGTTTCAACACTGTATATAATGAATTTTTTAAATCCTTGGTTTTAATGAGTGTTCCTAAAAAATCATCGTATCTATTTACATTACTCTCCATAATTTAAACCTCACTTTAAGAATTATCTTATACCTCAATTCTACTTTAATAAAAATTCAGTGTCAAAGTGTTTATTCTATAATTTTTTACATAGCATTATCATACATTTCCTAAACTTTCTATTTTCTCATTAAAAACATCCTATTGTGTTGGTCATGTTCAGGAAAATAAACATCCACAAACTCTTCCTCTTTAAAATACTGCTGCAAAAGCTCCCTCCACTGCTCTGTAGTTTGATTCCATAAAAGTAGTCCATCATCTAAAAGATTATTTTCTATTATTTTTATATTCCACTCTTTGATTTGCTCTTCCGTTATATATGGATTTAATTTTATAAGAATCTTTCCACTACTTTTAAGGATTCTTTTAGCTTGTCCTAATAGTTCCGTTGCATCTTTAGGTTTCAAATTATCAACTATATTAGAAAGTATAATTCCATCATAAATTTCATCAGATATAGATTTAAGTTCTCTAATACTTCCAACTTTAAAATCATAAGATCCAGATTTCATAAGCTTTGCTCTTTCTTTACTAAGCTTTATAGCCTCTGTAGATAAATCTATTCCATGAAGACTCTCCACTCCTCTTAATGAACAGTAAAAGATCATGGTGCCATTACCACATCCAAAATCAAATAAATTCTTTACTCCATCACTTATCCAATTAAGTCCCTTGTCAAATTCTTCATTTCCTGTACTCTTATTTTGAGGAATATTTATATTCAAGCTTCTATATATTTCATCTTCTGCTTTTATATACTTTTCGTATCCTATCTCCATAAATTCACCTTCATTTATATTAATTATAAATATCAATCATAGCTTAATTGTATCATAAATTATCAATATATTTATAATATTCCTTACACAAAAAGTCCATCATAAAACTAATTATTTTATGATGGACTTCATCTATTATCTTAAAATATATTGATAACTAATATATTTTAAAACCCTTTTTTCTTTGCTTCTATACCACTTTCATTGATTCCTGGTTCTTCGATAGTAGTATTGAGCTTATTTTTTGCCCATTGATTTTGAGTTTTGTTTCCATTAGCTAAAAAATTTCCTTTTGTGTAGGATTTATGATTTTTAGTATTCATTTACTTTTCCTCCTCACGTTATTATTTAAAGGTATAGCTACTGAATTTTATGTCCTGTGCTTTCAATACAGCTTTTTATTGTTTCTGGAGTAGCAGGATTATTGTATGCAACTTCAACTGTTCCTCTTCCTATGTCTACACACACTTTGTTTACTCCATCTATCTTTTCTAAGGCATTTTTGACCTGAGTTTTAACTGAAGAATTTACTAAACCGTTAACTTCGTAATGTTCTCTTTCCATATCAAAAATCATCTCCTTATAAAGAATTTACACTAATAGTTTACCTCGAAAGAATCTTTTTATAGTATAAAAAAACCCCCATAGGCACCACAATAAGTCACCTATGAGGATTATTTTCGTAAATATATTATTATTCTATATGTATAACATCTAGTTTGATCTTTTCTTCTGATATTTTAAGAAAAATTTCTAGATTTTATTCTACTGCTACCATTTGTTGAGATATCTTACGTTTAATAGTTTTTTCTCCCATAGAAGTTGCTCTTATTAAAGCTTCATCTATATTATCACAAAAATTTTCTTCTCCGGTCTTTTCTATAAAACCTGATTTTTGCATAACTTCATGTGGCAATTCTCTAACTCCTGAAAACAATAAAGTGATTGATTTTTTTCTACATCGTTTAAATAATTCCTCTAAGGAGCGTAATGCTGTTATATCAATTGATGGTACATTTCTCATACTTAGTATAACAACTCTAGTTGATGATGTAGCTGAAATACTCATAAATTCATCTACTGTAGCAAAGAACATAGGTCCTTCTATTTCAAACACCAAAGTATGCTTTGGAATGGATTTTAATCTTAAAGGTTCTGATTGAATTTCTTCTTCCCAATCGGGTGTAAGTTGTACCACTGATGAAGTGTGAGACATTTTCCTCATTAAAAGCAAAGCTGATAATACAACTCCCACCTCTACTGCAAATAATAAATCTACAAATACTCCCGAAATAAATGTGGCTATGAGAACTATAAAATCTGATTTTGGTGCATGTTTGGCCATATACTTGAACTCATGAAGGTTGCTCATATTATATGAAACTATAATAAGTATTGCTGATAAAGTAGGAATTGGAATAAATCCTGCCAGTGGCATAAGAAGCAATAAAATCAAAGTTACTACAATGCTGTGAACAATGCCTGCAATAGGTGTACGTCCACCATTTTTCACACTGTTTGAAGCTCTAGCAACCGCTCCTGCCACAGGAACTGCTCCAAAAAATCCACAGAATATATTTGCAATACCTTGAGCTATGAGTTCTTGATTTGAATTATGCTTTTCCCCCATTAATCCATCAGTTACAACACAAGCAAGCAATGACACTATTGCAATTAAAAGTGCCAAAGTAACTGCTGATGGAATGAGGGCTTGAACTAATTCAAAGCTTATTTCTGGCACTTGAAATCTCGGAAAATTCGATGGTATATTTCCATATACACTTTTGATTGTAGCCACATCAAGATTAAATATCATAACTATTGGTGTTGTGATAAGTATAGCTGCTAACGAATTGGGAATCTTAGTTGTAACTTTGGGTATAATTATAAGTATTGCTATAGCAAGAAGTCCAATAGCTAAAGTAGGTACATGTGCTGTATCTATAACTTTAAAATATGCTAAAAACTTGTCCATAACTTTTACAGGTATGTTGCCCATATTGAGCCCAAAGAAACCTTTAATCTGACCCGAAAAAATCCCCATAGCGATGGCCGCTGTGAATCCTAAGGTAATAGTTTTAGGAATATACTTTAAAAGTTGTCCAAACTTTAAAAGTCCCATAACAATTAGTATTATTCCCGCCATAATGCTGGCAATAGCAAGTCCTACAAGTCCAAATTGTTCAATAATAGTAAAGACAGTCATTACTGTAGCTGCCGTTGCTCCTCCAATATTGACTTTACTTCCGCCGAAAAGAGATACGAAAAAACCACCTATTATTGCAGAATATAATCCCCTCTCTGGACTCATGCCGGATGCTATAGCAAGTGCCACAGATAGTGGAAAAGCAATTACTGCAACAATTATTCCAGCCACCATGTCCTTTAATAGCTGATCTTTTGTATACTCCTTCATGCATCCCAAAAGCTTAGGCCTAAACTCATTCATTTTTTCCCCTCCATAATTTATGTATTAATGAAAATATAAAAAGTAAACATTTTCAATTGTAATCAGATTTTGTATACTACTCTATATATTATAATATACCATATAAAATACGTCTATATTAATTGTTAACAAATTATGTCTTACCTCTAAAAATATTAAATGTTCCGTTTTATACCCTTAAAATTTACAATTTAACATAATAAAAAAATCCCCATCTATGACTAAATCACAAATGAGGATTGACCTACAAATTTAATTTTTTTATGAAATCATTAATAAATTTTCTATGACTTCTCACCATTTCTTCTGGAAGGTCATGAAGATAAAAAAATCTAAGTTCAAGTCCTTCTTTTTCATTTACTACCATTTTACCATCATAATCATGAGTGTAATATACCATATTAACTAGATAAAATTCATCTTCATTAGGAAGCTTTTTGTAAAATTCTTTCCCTGAGTAAATATCAAGTAGCTGAAGATTGCTAACCTTAAGACCTGTTTCTTCAAATACTTCTCTTATTCCAGTATCCTCAAGGCTTTCTCCCATCTCCATAATTCCTCCTGGAAGTCCCCAAATCTGATCTGGATAAGTTCTTTTTTGAAGCAAAACTCTATTTTCCTCATCTAAAATTAAAACTGAGGTTCCATTTAAAATCACTGGTCTGTGTCCCATATATTTTCTTATATACTTTATATAATCCATCTCTTTTACCTACCACTATTTATTTTATATGATATTCCCAAATTTTATTATATTAAAATTTGTCTTTATGCTGCTTAAAGAAGTCATGATAAACACGTACACTTTCTAGTTCCGTCCACTTTTTTACATCAACAGGATCTTCATCGAGATCATATATTTTTGCACCATTCATTGCAAGGAAAAATGGTGAATGAGTTGAGATAACAAACTGACATTCCAAAAATCTTGCAGCATTTTCAATAAATTCAGCTAGTTCTATCTGACGTTTTGGTGAAAGACTATTTTCAGGTTCATCTAAAATGTACAGCCCATTCTCATCTATCTTTTCAATAAAATATCTGAATGCATTTTCTCCATTAGAATATTCTCGTACATTATCCATCAAGTTTTCACGGACAAATTTAGATTGAGTTTTACTTCTAGCACTATTTATCCTTTTCAGTTGCTCATAATCCCTTATTGAACTCATTTTAAAATTAGAATATTTACTTTCTAAATAATCTCCAAAAATTTCACTACGCTTTTGGTCAATTCCATCATTAATATTTCGTACATTTAACATATAATCAAAAACATCATCACTCGTTATAATTCTGATATCCTTAGGAATCTCATCTTCAATATATACTTTACATAGTTTAACGTAATCAGAATAAAAATTAGATTTATTATATATAGACTCTCTGTCAGCCTCTATTTTTTCTGCTATCACATTTAAGGCTGTAGATTTACCTGAACCATTCCCTCCATACAAAATAGTAATAGGCTCAAAATCAATTCTTTCAAAGCAATTTTGAGATAATACTTTAAAGGGGTAAAAGGAATCATAACAAGTTCTTTTTTCCTCTAATATAAAATCAAATTCCATATCTTCATCTGGAAATATAAAAGCATTTAAATATATCATTTTTCATTTTCCTTTTTTAAAATATCTAATGTATGTGCACTTGCTCCTAAAAGATCTGGTCTTTCACAGGTTGACAAATGGTACTCAATGAAAACTTTAAATGTTTCTTCGTCCATATTATGAAGAATAGGCCTCATATAATTAGCTGGTCCATCTGCTGCAATTAATTTTATTCTTTGCAATTGAGCTGCTTCATTTACTCTATTAATATCTTCAATTCTTACATAATCGTATAGATCCTCTGGTTGTGACACAACATGAAAATCTTCACTAACCTTACCATTTGCAATAGATTCTTTGATATTATTTTCTTTAAAACCGTAGGTTAAGATACTATATTCATTCATACAATAAGCTACCAGAATAACTCCGCCAACTTTTGTCACTCTTTTTGCTTCTTGAAGAGCCTTCACCTTATCTTCAAAAGTGTATAAATGATACATTGGCCCAAACACCAAAGTCATATCAAAAGTGTTTTCTGAAAATCTTCCTAAATCCAACGCCGTTCCTTGATAGGCTTTTACTGTACTTCCTTTTGACTTTAGAACTCCCAAATTATGCTTTACAAGCTCCACAGCAGTAACATCATATCCTTCATTAGCAAGCTCTACAGAATATCTTCCAGTACCTGCTCCCACATCTAAAATCTTTGCATTTTCATTATTTCCTAGGTAATGATGAATATACTTCATTGAAGTTATATATTCAACTTTACCATGCCTTCTTGTGAGCCTCTTATCTTCGCAAAATTTATTATAATATTTTTCTAATTCCATAGTCATAGCGTTAAGTTTCCCATCCTTTTATCATAATCTTAAGTTAAGAGTGAAGAGTTAAGGTATTATGCTTCTCTTAAATCATAAACCTTTATTTGCTGCACCATTACGGTAGTAGTATTTCATCTAAATTATGCTCTCTTCTAAAACTATTATAGCATGAGTTCAAATTTCTTTGTATAAGTTAACTTATGCTAGAGATTCTTTTGATTCTTACTAATGTAATATCTAAATTTATTTTCCCATGCTGAATCTGAAATATATCCCTGACCTTTTTTATCTAAGTAATACTTTATTAAATAGATTTCATCCTTAGAAATAGCTTTAAATAGTTCCAGTGTATCATCTCCCCAGAAACACTGATTTAATATTTCCACTAAATCCCTTAAACTTTTAACCTGCTCTTTCACTATTGCCACCTTATCAGAAAATATCAAGTGCGATGACACTTGCCAGTACTGGTTCAAGAATATTGATTAATAATCCCTTGTAATTCTGGCAATAACTATTTAAGACCTTTTTAAAAGAGTCCCCTCTCTCTTTTAAGGCATCATTGTATGAGATATTTTCGATATGAGGGAAATTTTTTATAACGTCTTCTAATAGTTTCTTCCCTTTCGCTATCATATCCTCGATTCTACTCCAAGAAGCCTTTAATAAGTCATTTAAGTCCTCCTTCATCAATACTTCCATTGGATTTCTTGAATTCTTTAATTCTATGCCTATTGAGAAACGAAGAGATTTAAATAATTCTTCTGCATTATATATGGTGAATCACAAAAGGCCTCCACTAACTTTTTTAAAATACCCTTAGAAAACTCTATTCTTCCATTATCCTTTAGAGATTTAAACCTGTTTTTAATTAACTCATCTATGTCCTCATCCGTTAAAGTTAATCCATATTTTATTGTTAGTTCATTACAGCTTTTTAGCTCCATTAAGGTTTGCTTCTTCTGTATATCTTGAAGTGCTAAACTAATATTTTCCTTCACTTAAGCCACCTCCACATACACTGTACTCTTAGTCCTCGCCAACTACAAGACTTGAATTTTTCGCAATTTTGTGATAATATATAAGCATAAAATAAATAATTTTTTATAAGAAAAGGCATTAAGATGAAAATCTTAATGCCTTAATAATATTTTATTTTTTAAGAGTTGCTGCTATGGAACTTTCTCCAATTAGTAAAAACATTTCTTGAAATAATTCTTCTGCCTTTTTATAATGCTTTTCATTTAATTTCAAGCATTTCACTAAGTCATTTTCTAAAAAAGCCTCGGCCATTTTTTCATGAATTTTAATACTATGCTCCTCCATTTGAAAAACTTCTTTTTCATAATAACCTCTTAATAGTACTTCATGTAGCACATTAAATTGTTTATATAGCTTTTTTAAACGAGAATTTTTAGAAAAATCAATAAATACTTTATGAAATTCATAATCATATTCAAAATATTTTTCCGTTTCCATACTTTCTCTCTGTAGCAAAATATATTTTTTCAATATATCAACAACTTCTTTATGATCGGATTTTTGAAATGCCATTTTTATACCTGTGTCAGTTATTCCCAACAATATTTCATTGACTTCCACATAAAAATCAACATCAAAATTAACCACCAGTGCTCCTGTATTATCAATACTTTGAATTAAGCCATCTGCATAAAGACGATTAATAGCATCACGAATTGGAGACGAACTAACCTTAAATCTTTCTTGAAGATTTCTATTGATAATTTTTGATCCAAACAAGATTTTTTTAGTAATGATCTCCATTTTTAATTCATCATATATCTGGTCGCTTAATGATTTTTTTATAATTGTCATTTCTTATTATCCTCTCACATTCACTTGTTCTAAAAATTGCAAGTATACTACACCAATCCTCTCAATGAAAATATCAAGAATCATTTGTAGTTTTATACAAAACCTTACTTGTTTTTTTATTCATCAATATCAAATTTTGCTGTAAAGAAACGTAATTGTTTTGGTTCATACACAAACTTTAAAGGTTTAATATCTTCTTTGTGTTGGAATAATTTGATGCAAGCATCTGCAACAACATCCATATGACGATAAGTATATACTCTCCTAGGAATTGTCAATCTAACGGTTTCCAATTTTGGTTTATGATTTTCTCCAGTTTTCCCATCTCTTCCTGCAGATACAATTCCTCTTTCCATTGAACGAACTCCTGCTTCAACATATAAAGCTGCTGCTAATGCTTGTGCTGGAAATTGATCCTGAGTTAAATGCGGACAAAATCTTCTAGCATCTAAAAATACAGCATGTCCTCCAACTGGTTCAATAATCGGAATTCCTGCTTCCAATAATTTTTCTCCCAAATAACGAACTTGTTTAATTCTGTGTTCTATATATTCAAACTGCATAGCTTCTCTAAACCCGATAGCAATTGCCTGCATATCACGGCCTGCCATACCACCATAAGAAGGCATTCCTTCAAAAACAACAACGATCTCTTTTGCTTTACCAAACAATTCGTCATCATTGATTGCCAAGAATCCGCCTATATTTACGATACCGTCCTTTTTACCAGAACAGGTTGCTCCATCAGAATAGCTAAACATTTCATAACAAATCTCTTTTATGGTCTTATCTTTATATTCTTCTTCTTGCTCTTTAATAAAGTAAGCGTTTTCTACACAACGAGTAGCATCATAAAATACTTTAACTCCATATTTGTTTGCAACTTCTCTTACTTCCTTCATATTCTTCATAGAAACAGGCTGTCCACCAGCTAAGTTTACTGTTACTGCCAAACAAATATATGCAATATTTTCTGCACCCTTTTCTTTAATAACACTTTCTAATTTTGCTACATCAATATCGCCTTTAAAAGGAATATTTTTTGTAGCATCATGCGCTTCTTCACGAATAACATCTATGAAAATACCACCGTTTCTTTCTTGATGATAACGAGTAGTTGTAAAATACATATTACCAAGTACATATTGTCCTGGTTTTATAGCGATTGTAGAAAGAATATTTTCAGCTCCACGCCCTTGATGAGTTGGTACAATATGCTTAAATCCAAATAATTCTTTTAGAGTGGATTCTAAATAAAGCCAATTTTTAGAGCCCGCATAGGCTTCGTCCCCCATCATTATTCCGGCCCATTGTGCATCAGACATTGCATTAGTTCCACTATCTGTCAATAAATCTATATAGCAATCTTCTGATTTTAAATTAAATGTATTGTAGCCAGCTTCCTTTATTGCTTTAATTCTCTCTTCCTTTGAAATCATTTTTACTGGTTCAACACTCTTAATTTTGAAAGGCTCTGCAGGGTATTTTGATAAATCCATAAAATCCATTTTCTTTCCTCCCTCATCCTATAAAAATAAATTAACTAGCTCTTGATGCATCATGCATCACCCTTTATAAGTACCATATTATTCCATTAATCATTTCTGGTCAATAGGGAAAATACTATTTAAGAAAGATAATTATAATACAAAAACACCTGTATTTTAACAAATTTATACATGGATTCATATTGAAAGCAATTTTAAAAAAGCATTAAGATTTTTATCTTAATGCTTTCACATTTTATTAAAGATCGTTCTGATTACGAATTTCATATAAACTCACAATTTTCTTATAGTAAAATTTATACAATAACATTGTTCCAACTAATATCAATATGAAATCATATATTATTACATCATACCCTTTTATAGTATAATTTCTTGTTAGATTGAACAATTTAGTTACGTTAAAATTAATTACATTATTAAAAGACCATGCATCAAATAAAATCCCTGTAACTATTACATAAAATATAGGCAATATATATGATGTAAATTTCTTTTTCGTAACTGTTGTGACTCCCAAAACAAAGGTTGAAAAAGCTGCTGCTGATAGCGACACAGCTAAGCATATTAGAATAATATATGCAATTTTTGATGTTCTATATACACCTACAAAAGCACCTTTTGCAATACCTGCTACGACTACATCACTTATTCCAAATTTCATAGTAAGATATAAAACCCAAACACCTTGGCTAACCATAAAAACAATAAATGTTATTAAAGTACTTACTATTAATTTAACGGTAAAATAAGTTTTTGCATTTACAATTTCCAGTACCTTATTTAAACTTCCTGATTCTTTATCCTTAATTATTGATGTGGAGTAAATTAAGCCAGCTACCACTGGTCCACAAAAACCAATATAAGAAAAACGACAAATCCTTATAAATAAATCTACTCCATCTAAACCTGGATATGGAAAAGCTATTTCTTTTAAATAAGATATCATCAATAACATTGAAATTATTAAAATTGCAATTATTGTTTTCCATGAAAATAACGTCTTTTTTAGTTCTAATTTTAAATATGTTTTCACAGCTATCCCTCCTTCATTAATATAGATCTGCAACCGCTCCAATTGTAGCAGCTTTAATATATCTCTCATCCTTCAAATCCTTTAATTTCTCCACATCTCCACTAACAACTACTCCTATTATCTTTAAATCTTCTATATTAATTTCACCTTTTCCATTACTCAAAGTATCAAAGAGTTTTTCATAAGTTTCACTATAGTTTTTCTTCTTACCATCTTTTATAGCTTTTATAAATTTATTTTCAGGATTAATAATTTCATGTCCTTGTTCATCTAAAGCTTTTATACCATATACATCATATTCCTCAAAAATTAATTTACTTGAAACATCCATATCATCCTCATTTATAGTATTTACCCAATACCAATTTAATGTGAGATTTTTAGGTAATATCTCTTGTATTTGAGCCATAGTGTATTCTTTATCAAAAGACAGTGATATCTCCATTACTTTATCACTACCTATATCATCAAGTTTTTCTAAATCATTTATATACTTTTCATACTTAATTGATGGATGATAAAACTTCATAACTCTCTTCCCTGATTTATTGTATCTTCTCATCTGCTCTATATCTTCTTTTGATTCACCATAACTATTCCATAAATAGTTTTCCATATTACCATAAGTATCATTAATTAATGGCATATAAGTATACGACTCTTTATAGTTTCCATCAGTTATAGGCTTATCCCCTAAAAATCTATATCTAACATAATTCATCTCTCCAACCATGATTCCATCATGATTCTGTGTATTTCCTACATAAGCATTAGGCATAGCTATATTAAACCACTCTCTTATCTCCCCCTCTTCTTTCTCACTGATTCTACTTAAAAGAGTAGCATTTAATATTAATACTATAAAACTTATAATGATAAACATTATTAAACTTATTATTCCTGTTCTAATAATTGTCAAAGTCTTAGCTCTTCTAATGTTATTATTAAAAGTATGTTTTTCTTTGACTTCAAACAATTCTCTTAATTTTTCATCCTCACTTTTCATACTTATCCCTCCAAACCTTTTTAAATTGCTCTCTAGCCCTAAAAAGATAGGTTCTAACTGTATTTTCATTTATGTCTAATAGTTCTGCTATCTCTTTGTAAGACAAATCCATGTCGTATTTAAGCAACAATAAATTCTTATAAATTTCACTAAGGGAATTCATCACCTTAAGAATTTCTTCCTTCTGCTCTAAGTTCAGTAATAAATCTGTAATAAACTTGTTATCCGTTAAACTTTGTTTAAAAATTTCTTCATCAATATTCAGGAAAATATATCTGTTATTCTTTCTACACAAATCGTAATATTTATTAATTGATACTTTAAAAAGCCACGATGAGAGTTTATCAGGATGTATTCCATCCATGTACTTTAATGCCTTATAGAAAGTATCTTGGACTATGTCTTCAGCATCATGCTTGTTGCAGCCAAGTTTAATCAAGTATTTATTTATGAGATTCATTTTTTTCTGAAATATCTCATTGATTAATTCATTGCTCATCATAGCCTCCCTCCATAAAGCAAGTGTGATCATTTTAGTATTGAAGTACCTCTGTTATTATGACGTTTCAAATCTCAATATGTATACATTAATTTTACACTAAATAAAAAATCCACCAAATAACTTAATTGAGTGGTAGATTTTTTATAATACATTTATTTATGAGTTAATTTCTTAATATCTCTTGTTCAATTTGAAATTTATATTATTTATAAACTATTGGTACAAACATATCTTGTTGATGAATCCCTGTACGTTCAAAATAATGTTGTGGGGTTATAATGTGAAACATGTTATAGCGTTCACAACTGTCATTTTCAATAGTTGAAAGTTCAAAAATTTCACTTTCTCTAACATAGTCTTCAATTAGCTTTTGTGTATTTGTCCAATCTTTCGCCCTATCACAATCTGCATCAAGATTAGAAGCTACAGCATACATACCAAATTCAAAATCTTTTACTTCATAACCTCCATAATTATCACCAGTTTCAGGCATAGGCAGTGCATAGAACCATTCTGTTGCTTTTTCCCTCTCATTAAACCACATAAAATCACGTGGCCCAATCTTATTCATTACTTTCTTATCATATGATGTCCACCAATCATTAAAAGCTATAAAAGCCTCTTCCGTTCTAATTGGTCCTGATGTCACTACCTTCATTTTGGGTATCTCCACAATTCTAATATTAATCATATTTATAGTCCCCCTTAATTTTTATTTACCCTATTAAAATAATTTTATATAAAGTTAATAATATTCTTGATTGATTACTATATACTTATTTCTCCGAGAGTAAAAGTCCAAGAGAAAGTTCATTCCCCAAAATATCATCATATTAAACAAAATATATAAGCTTGGATTTTCAATTGATCTATAAGCATAAAAGTTAAATAAAATCATAAAAATTGAATTTAGTGTGCCAAATATCAGTTGTGCTGTGAAATAGTCAGGCTTCAAAATAATGTACTTTTTCTTACTAAAGATATAGATTAACTTTTTCTTTTTGTAACAAATTAAATTATGAATAATAAAAGCCAGTGCTATAGTCACCAATAGAAATACAATATCTTTCATACCGCTCCCCCTATTTTCTAATAACAAATTAATCATTCTTACGATTTAATTGTACCATATTTGTAAGCGTCAAAGTTTTAGTGTCTTCAATAA
>JALEZF010000100.1 GCA_022773025.1 Clostridium sp.
GAAGAAGATAGCAACAAGACTATCTTTGTTATTTTCATATTATATTATTAATTTCGATAATATTTTTAATCTTAAATTTTATCCACAACTAATAATAGAAAAACCCTCTGTTTTTAAACAGGGGGTTTTTCAACAAACTGGAATAATTAAAACTTAAGAGCATTAAACCAAAGAGAAGGCTTTAATGAAGAGCAATTCAATGAAACTAAATAAAGGTTAATGGAGCTATGGAGCTTGATAGAAAAGACCTTGAAAGAAGGTATTGAGTAATGGCGATAATAAAAAGCCTTCCAGCAACAAAGAGCTTATCAAATCAGCTTAAGTATTTAGCTAAGGAAGGTAAAATCATTGATGAACTTAAAGAAGGAATAAATTGCACTACGGATAACATAGAGATGGAATTTAGTATAGTTAAGCAGCTGCATGATAAGACAGAGGGAAAGCAGTATTATCACCTTACACAAGCTTTTAATCCAGAAGATAATATAAGTGCTGAAAAGGCTCATCAGCTAGGTAAGGAATGAATTGAGAATAATATTAAGGGACATCAAATCTATATGGTTACCCATATAGACAAGAATCATATTCATAATCACTTTGTAATTAACAGTGTAAATTGGATGCTATGTCTAATTGCATTTGTTGCATCAGCAATACCGTTGATAATTCCTAAATGCTCTCAGAAAAAAGTGCAAGCTAGTACAAAATACTATGCAGATCAAAATACTGAATATTTAGATTTTGTAAAAGATAAATTAAATGGACGTCTTGAACTTAGAAAATATAACTCGCTTAATAGTATTTTATTCAATCATAACAATATAAATGATTCTGTTGAAAAATCAAGATATAAAATGAGAGCATTAACATATGGTGTTAGCTTGTTTACGGAATTCATAGGTGGTGTTTCCTTCGTAATAGTTTTTTTAGTAGGTGGGATATTAGCAATAAAAAACTATGTTACTATTGGCGGAGTAATAGGAGTTATTCAACTTATGAATTATATGGTTAATCCTATCGTAAGAATTGCAAATTCTAAAACTCAAATAAATACTACAAAAGATCTTATTGATAGGTTTCCGGCTAATACTGAATCAAATAATTATAATACTGAATTATTTGATAGAACCACTAACTTAAATAATCAATCAAATAAAAGTGAATTGTTACTCAAGAGTAAGATTACTATAAGCCAACTCCAATTTAATTATTTAAACGAAGATGTACACATAATCGATAACCTAAATATTACATTTGAAAAAGGTAAAAAATATTTAATAAATGGAGAAAGTGGAACTGGAAAAAGCACATTAGCAAAAATATTAGCTAGAGAACTTTTTCCGAATAATGGGAAAGTATATTTTGATAATACTAATATTTATGATATTAATGATCAACTTTGGAACTCATCTGTTCGATATGTAGATCAAGATAGTTATATGTTTAATGATACCATTTATGAAAATATAAATATGTATCGTAGCTTGAGCCATGAAGACATACAATCTACTCTAACCAATCTTGGATTACAATCTATAGAACTTAATAAACTTGTTAATGATTCTATTGGTTTGTCAGGAGGACAAAAAGATCGAGTATGCTTAGCACGTTCACTCTGTGAGCTACCTGAGATCTTAATTGTTGATGAACCAACTGCTGCTTTAGATTTTAATAATTCAATTAAAGTTTTTAAATATTTGACCAAATTACCTTTAACACTAATTGTTATATCACATGAATCAAACCAAGAAATTTTGAACTTATTTGACCAACAAATTACACTGCCAGCTATAGGTGGTGAAGAAGATGCCTGAAATTGAAATAATAGGTTTACAAAATTTTTTTAAAAAGAAAAAATTGTAGAATTAACTTGTGGTGGACTTATTCACGGTAATGGCTCCTGTGGAACTTCAACACAATAACTTTAAAAAATATCTTATTTTAGATGTAATGTAGGAATGTAGATAGCTTTGATTTACACAAATCTATCTACATTCCCATAAAGCTCTACATTTTTATTTTTAGTTAGTTGTCTGGTTTGTTATTGTTTCCATCTCCACCTGGTTTTGTTGGAGCAGTAGGTTTTGTATTATCATCTTTATCCTTATCATCGTCATCCTTAGGTGGAGTTACAGGTTCTTCTACTGTTGGAACACTGTCATCTTGCTCAGTAGGAACTTTGTATTGTTCGTCAGCCTTAATTGTAATGTATTTATCACTTAAGAAGACTCTCTCTTCTATAAGCTCTGCTAAGGTCTTATCTGTAGCAAGCTTATTATTAGTCTTATTTACCTTTGCACTCACATGAGCATCACAAAGGCTTGTAGGAACAGTTCCGTCTATAAACATCTCAGTATAAACTTTTGATCCTCTAGGGTCTTTTGTACATAAATCAGTGGCAAGTTTACCTGATACCGAACATATTTGTTCTCTTACAATGCCTGTTGGCATTTCGATCTCTCTATAATCTAGTCCGTTATGAACTTTACCCATTATTTTACCCCATAGAAGGGCTGCACTGTTACTGTTAAGTCCATACTTAGAATTTAAATTTTCTGGTACATCAGAACCTATCCATACAGCTGCAGAGTAGTAAGGAGTAAGACCTGAGAACCAAAGATCCTTAAAGTCACTTGATGAACCTGTCTTTCCTGAAACAGGAATTGAACCAAACTTTGCGTTAGTTCCTGTGTAAGATACCGGTCCCTTTAAAACATCATACATTATATATGCAGCTTGTGGAGAAATGACCTGTCTTTGTTCAAGACTTGATTCTAATATAACTTGATTATTTCTATCCACAACTTTTGTATATAATATTGGTTCTGTATAAGTTCCACCATTTCCAAAGGCGCCATAAGCTGCTGCCATAGTTAGTGGGTTAACTCCATCCATATCCTGTGAGCTATTATCAAATTGGCCTAAGGCTAGTGCTGATATACTAGTTTTAGATTTACTGTTGAATCTAATTCCAAACTTTTCACCATAGGCTACACCATTTGGAATTCCAAGCATATCTTCCCCTTGAACTGCAATGACATTTACAGATTGTCTTACAGCTTCACGTATAGGAATATATCCTAAATAAGAATTATTTACGTTATTAAATTTATGATTATATTTAGCTGTAAAATCTCCGCCTGAAGGAGAGTCAGCTATAGTTGTTCCAGCTGTTGCTATCTTTAAATCTAGTAAAGGAGCATACACTGTAAGAGGCTTTATAGTAGAACCAGCATGTCTTAAATACTTTGTAGAAGTTGCTCTGTTGTAAGACATAGGTGGATGATCTCCACGACCTCCCACAAGTACTTTTACCTCACCAGTTCTATAATCCATAACTGAAGCACCCATTTGAGGTTGAACTATATTTCCATCTCCTGTTGGAGCAGGTACATTTCTAAAGAATGTATGAGCTTTGTTTAAAACTTCATTAGTGGTATAGTCTTGAAGTTCTCTATCCATAGTAGTATAGATTTTTAAACCACCATAGGTTATAAGCTTTTCCACTTCATCATCGGTGTAATTGTATTTAAGCTTTAAATCTTCTTTAACCTTATTAATTACTGGAACGGAAAACCACTCGTAATTTAGCTTGTTTGCATTTGTACTCTGAGGATTAAAAGCAATACCATTTGCATCGATATCAGCAATAGCTGTATCGTGTTCTTCTTGAGATATATATCCATTCTCTAGCATCTTTCCTATAACTGTTTTAGTCTTGTTAAGGTAAGGACTAGGATCCTTCTTTGCGGAAGGAGAAAATGCATAAAATCTTGAAGGATTTTGAGTAACGCCAATTATGTAGGCACTTTCAATAAGATTTAAATCCTTAGCTTGCTTTCCAAAATATTGGATAGCAGCAGCTTCAACGCCATAAGCTCTTCCACCTAGAAGAATTGTATTTAGGTAAGCTTCTAAGATTTCATCTTTAGATAATTCCTTTTCAAGCTGTACAGCCAGATACATTTCTTGAACTTTTCTAGTCATGGTTACTTTACTTGTAAGTAGTGTATTTTTTAGTAACTGCTGAGTTATTGTAGAAGCACCATGAATCGATTGTGATCCAGTAAGCTTATTTTTTACATTAGTATATAAGGCTCCCATTATTCTTTGAAGATCTATACCTTTGTGTTTATAGAATCTTTCATCTTCAATACTAACTGCGGCATCTTTTAAATATTGAGACATTTCATTTAAAGAAACTATTGAACGTTTTTCAACAGTAGGGACGTAATCCATGAATTCATCCTTATTGTCAAATATCATTGAATCTTCGTTTAAATTATGAATTGCATCTACATCTAAAGGAGGCGCACTTTTTATCATTGCTAAAGCAATTCCGCCAGCTGCAAATATTCCTATCAAAATCACTATAAGTAACCCTATAAGTATTCTCTTTGCAATCTTTGAGGAAGAGGATTTAGCTTTTTTACTTTTATTTTTCTTTCCCATATTTTCCTCCAAAAATAAAAATATTAAATTGTTAATTAAAAAGAATAGTAAAATATTCTATCCTATTATAGCATATTATTAAATTGATTACACTAATATTTCTAAGGAGTGATATTTTGAAGAAAATACGTGGCAGCATAAACTCCAAATATCTAGCTATATCTATTATATTAACCATTGTTGTAGCTTTTAACATTTTTTTATATCTTTTTGATAAAAGTGTTATGCCGAGAGTTATGGAGTTAGGTGATGCTGATATGAGGGCAAAAGCTATCTATATAATAAATACTAATGTCCAAGAGTTATTTAAGGATGATAATATAAAATACGAAGATATGGTGAAGATTGATAGAGATAAAGATGGCAATATAATAATGATGCAGACAAATACAGTAAAGATGAATGCCTTAGCTTCGAAAATAGCACTGAATGTTCAAGATGACTTAAGAGAGTTCGGAGCTTTAGGGTTTAAAGTTCCTCTTGGATATGTTGTTAATAACAATTTGATTGCTCATTATGGTCCTAAAATTACTATAAATATGAGACCTATAGAGGATATCAAAATTTCCTATTCCTCAGAATTTGAAAGTGCAGGAATAAATCAAACAAGACATAAAATATACTTGATAGCTGAAACAAAAATAATGTTAAATACACCGCTATTAAGTAAGGATACGGAAATTAGAACAGAGATACCTATTCTAGAAAATATAGTAGTAGGGAAGGTTCCATCAACATCAATAAATATAGATGAAAAATAGTTCCAGCATATATAAATACAAAAAACAAACTATCCCCTCATGCAAAAAGAAAGGGGATAGTTTGTTTTAGTTTTCCCAGTTAAATATGTATGGAACATTTCTATAGAAGTCACCGTAATTTAAACCATAACCGACAACGAATACGTCCTCAATTTCAAAACAGCAGAAATCAGGTGTTATATCTACTTTTCTTCTAGATGGCTTATCTAGTAAAACACAAGTTTTTACTGATTTTGCGCCTAAAGATTTTACATGATTTACAACGAAGTTCATAGTTGTTCCAGAGTCAACTATATCATCAACTATAAGAACATCAAAATCTTTTATGTCATCAGGTATATCATTTACTACTTTAACTATGCCAGAAGTTTCTTCACTATCTCCATAGCTGGAAGTTGTCATGAAACCTATCTTCATTTTGCAGTCAACAGCTCTAACTAAATCAGCAGCAAAAACAAAGCTTCCTCTTAAAAGAGAAAGAACATATAGATTTTTACCCGCATATTCTTTCGCGATATCGCATCCAAGTTCTTTTATTCTAGTTGCGATTTGGTCTTCGTTTATAAGTACATTTACTTTTTTTCCTTCCATGGTCATCCTCCATATTTGAAATTTATTAAATTTTATAAAATAACTATATTGTATAATTATAGCCTCGTAACTTTGTATTTACAAGACAATTATTATAGTATAAAATTAATGCAATCCCAAAACATAAGGTATAAGAGGTGAAAATATGATATATGGAAATATAGATGGAGTCAGAAATAGTCTTCTCCAAGAATTAGAAGATATATATGATATGAAAATAGATAAAAGCTCATTTATTAATGAAGAAGCAATAAATAAAATGCTTAAAGCAACTTTGGTTCTTGAAAGAGAAATAAGCGTTGCCATAGATAGAAGAGGAAGAGTTATAAGTGTAGCTATAGGGGACAGTACATCTGTTGAGGTTCCTGTACTAGACATAAGAGAAAGAAAATTATCTGGAGTTAGAGTTATTCATACTCATCCAAATGGAACTTCTCGATTATCAGCACTAGACAATTCTGCTCTTTTAAGAATGAAACTTGACGCTATAATTGCACTAGGTGTTAAGGAAGAGGAAATAAAGGAAGTTACCATGGGTTTCTGCTTTGTGAAAGATAATATACTTCAAGTAGAGAGCTACGGACCTATGACTTTAGAGAAAGCTCTGAACTTTAATATAGTGGACAAAATTAATTATAGTGAAGAACTTATAAAGAATAATGAAGTTTATGAAGATGAAGGAGAGAGAGCAATTTTAGTAGGTTGCGACAGTGAAGAAAGTTTAGATGAGCTAGAAGAACTTGCAAAGGCTTGCAATATTCCGGCGGTGGAAAGAATTGCTCAAAGAAGAACTAAAATAGATACAGCTCTTTATATAGGAAGAGGAAAAGTCGAAGAAATAGGATATTTGATTCAAGGAACCAGAGCTAACCTAGTTATTTTTGATGATGAGCTTTCAGGCTCCCAAGTTAGAAATCTAGAAGAAGCTCTAGGAGTTAAGGTAATTGATAGAACCACATTAATTCTTGACATCTTTGCTAGACGTGCAAAATCTCGTGAGTCAAAAATTCAAGTAGAGCTTGCACAGTTAAAGTATAGACAGACAAGACTAGGAGGTCTTGGACTTGTATTATCTAGAACAGGTGGAGGAATTGGAACTAGAGGTCCTGGAGAAAAGAAACTAGAGATAGATAGAAGACATATAAGAGAGAGAATTTATGACTTAAATGAAGAATTAAATAAAGTAAAAAGGAATAGAGAAACTCAAAGAGACAGAAGAATGAAGCAGAGTATCCCTCAGGTTTCTTTAGTTGGATATACTAACGCAGGAAAATCAACCTTAAGAAATAACCTTTGTGACATAGCTACATCAAAAGAAATGATAGTTAAGGAAAAAGTTTTTGAAGCAGATATGCTTTTTGCAACTTTAGATATAACTACAAGAGCGTTAACTTTAAGGGATAATAGAGTAATAACTCTTACAGATACAGTAGGCTTTGTAAGGAAACTTCCTCATGACCTAGTAGAAGCTTTCAAATCTACCTTAGAAGAAGTTATTTATTCAGATCTTTTAGTTCATGTTGTAGACGTTTCTTCGGAGGAGGCAAAAGAACAAATCATAGCTGTAGAAAATGTCTTAGGTGAACTTGGATCCAGTGATAAAAAGCAAATATTAGCTTTAAATAAAATAGATGTGGCTGATCCTTCTAAGGTTCAAGAGATTAAAGAGGAATTTAAAGAATATGAGATAATAGAGATTTCAGCTAAAGAAGGCTTAGGACTTGAAGAACTTTTGCAGCTTATAGGAAATATGCTGCCAAATACTTTAAGAGAAGAAGAGTTTCTAATTCCATATTCAGACCAAGCAATGGTTGCTTTTCTTCATAGAAACGGTAAGATAGAGGAAGAAGACTATAGAGAAGATGGTACCTATATAAAAGCTATAATAGAAGAAGAAGTGTTCAATAAATGTAGTGAATTTTTATTAAAGAAATAAAATTCCTTAGGAAAGAAGTGCTATGAACTGGTGCCATAAGTTAGAACTAAAAAATCTAACTTGTGGTGTCAGTTTTTTTTATTGATATATGATGAAAAGATAGTAGGAAAATAAAGAAGTGTATGAAAACCTTCATATGAATAAAAAATAAAATAAAAACTTGCAAAAATCCGTAAATATCTTAAGTTTTATGATAAGAAAGTTGCAATGATTAAGGAAGGCAGTATATAATTAAATTATGTATATTAAGAGGAGGAGTATCATGGAAAAGTCAATAGCTCAATATCAGAAAACCTTTGGCATAATAATGAATACTTTAAAACAAAACCCTAAAGTCCTAGCTATATTGGTATCCGGAAGTATTGTGAATGGGGATTTATGGGATGAATCAGATATAGACATAATGATAATATGTGAGGCAGATAAGAAAAGTGTTAAAAATTTGTATTCAGAAGAAGAAGGTATACCTGTACATATAAAGGTTATGGAGAAAAATCAGTTTATAAGAGCTTATGAAAGCAATATTAAAGGTAGCAAGTTCCATAGAAATTTAGCGGCTAGCAGACTGATTTTTTCAAAAGATGACGCCATAACAAACATATATAATGGTGGAAGGTATTGTCCAGACTCCTATAAAGAGAGATGGTCCATGTATTATTTGGGCATACTCCTAAAGACTATGGGAGTTGCAAGAAAATATTTATACAATAGAGGTTTTTATACAGCGTATAGCGTAACAGTAAGGGCTTTAGATGAGTTCTCCAAGTTTTATGTTAATTTGTCCGGTTATAGCATAAGTGTTGATGCACTAATAATGGCAACGAATTTAGACGATAGTTTTAAAAATATTGTTGAGAATATTTTAAACGGAAAATTTGATGATGAAAGCCTTATATGCAAAACCTTAGACTATATAGAATCAAGAGTTGAAGATCTTTTAAAGGAAAGCACTGAATCCCTTTTAGAGTTTATGAGGGATGAAGGCAAAGTTTTAAGTGTAGATGAGATAAAAAATCATCCTGTATTTAAAGATTTCGATATAGACATGGAAGAAATAATTAAGCTTTTATGCAAGAAAGGTTTCGTTCAAAAGATGAGAAGAGACTATAAAACAGATGATGATAGTCTTTTAGTTAAAGAGAACGTGTACTACATATAAAGGACTCCTCTTACTATAAGAGGAGCCTTTCCATATAAAAGGGGGTGAAATCTAGGTATGAAGAAGTATTTAATAAATTTTGAAGAGGGTGTGCCAAAATATGTGCAGATAGCAAAGCATATAAAAAGGCTTATAGACAAAGGAAAAATATTAAATGAAGAAAAACTTCCTCCAATAAGAAGCTTGGCGAAAGTACTTGAAGTAAACAATGTGACCATAGTAAATGCATACAAAAAACTTCAAGATGAGGGCTATGCAAGGCAAAAGATGGGCAGCGGAACCTATGCTAAAAAGAAGGAAAATACATTGTCTTTCAAAAGGGAATATTCTCACACATTTAAAAGATTAAATTCAAAAACAATGAAGGAAATAATAGATTTTGCGGGAGAAACTGCAAGTAGTACATATTTTCCTGTGGAGGATTTTAAAAAAGTTTTAAATGATGTTATAGATAGAGATGGAGCTGAAGCACTTACATATCAGGAGGCTTTAGGGGATGAAGGCCTTAGAAAAATAATCTATGGAAGTTTTTGGGGTAAAGATATAGATTTCAATGATATACTAATAGTTTCAGGAGCACAGCAAGGTATAGATATAGTTTCAAAAGCTCTTATAAACATCAATGATGATGTTATAGTAGAAAAGCCTACCTATGGTGGAGCATTAAGCGTGTTTAATGGGAGACGGGCGAATATTTACGAGATACCCATGGAAAAGGATGGCATTGATTTATGGGAATTAGAAAAAATTCTTATGAAGAATAATGTGAAGGTACTCTATACTATGAGCTATTTTCAAAATCCTACGGGAGGTACTTATTCTCTAGAAAAGAAACTTAGAATCTTAGAATTGGCAGATATGTATGATTTTTATATTGTGGAAGATGACTACTTGTCGGAGCTTATCTTTGACAAGGACATCACATACAAAAGCTTTAAATCTCTCGATAAGAATGATAGAGTCATATATATAAAGAGTTTTTCGAAGATATTCCTTCCAGGAATAAGAATAGGATATATGATAAGTCCAAGGAAATTCAGAGAGTCCATACAAAATTGTAAGGTAAACACAGATATAGCTACCTCCAGTCTTATGCAAAGAGCGTTGTCTCTTTATATTGAAGAGGGATTTTGGAAAAAGCATATACTTTTCTTGAATAAGGAGTATAGTGCGAGATATAATTATATGGAGCAGTATCTAAAAGAAAAATTTAAAGATAAAGTGGACTTTTTAAGCCCAGGGGGAGGACTTAACTTTTTTATCCACTTAAATGACAGTGTCAGGATGGATTCTACAGAGCTTTTTTATAGAGCTCGTGATAAAAAAGTTTTAATAACTCCAGGGGTTATATTCTATAAGAATTTTAGAGATGGCCTTAGATACTTCAGAATAGGATATTCTCAAACTTCAATAGAAAAGATAAAAGAAGGTTTAGACATTTTATATAATTTGATGGAGGAGTAATATGAGCTATAAAACCATAAAAGAGCTTAGAGCTACTGATGAGTTTGAAGAAAAAAAATCTTTATTTATAGGAAATGTGAAAAGAGTAGAGAATGAGGCAGAGGCAAGAGCCTTTATAGATGAGATAAAGAGTCAGCATAAACAAGCAACTCACAATGTATATGCTTATGTAATAGGCGAAAATATGGGCATTCAGCGTTATACCGATGATGGTGAACCGCAAGGAACAGCGGGGATACCAGCGTTAGAGGTTATAAAAAAGAACGGCATAACAGATTGCGCTGTAGTTGTAACTAGATATTTTGGAGGAGTGCTCCTTGGAACAGGAGGACTTACTAGGGCATATACAAAGGGCGCTAGTATTGCTATAAAAGCCGCAGGAATAGTTGAGAAGGTAAAAGGTCTTGAAGTTAACCTGACTCTTGATTATGATTTGCTTGGAAAAATACAATATATATGTGGCCAGAACAGCTGGCATATAGAGGACTCCGAATATACGGATAAAGTTAAGATAAAGCTCTTATGTGAGAAATCTTTAGTGGAGTCAGTAGAAAAAGAATTTATAGAAGCTACCAATGGAAAGATAGCCATAGAAAAATCAGAAGAAGATATATATTTTAAAGAGGGAACAAGACTTTTTAAAAATATATAGCAAGTTGAAACTATGGTATATTATGTGATATAATAATTTGGAATTTTCGTTTCACAAGACTTAATGATTTAAGCCATTGTAATTAAAATATTATTTATAGTTTATATATTTAGATGTGATAGGAGGACGATTATAATGTCAGGACATTCAAAGTGGCATAATATTCAAGCAAAAAAAGGTAAAACAGATGCAAAAAGAGCTAAGATATTTACTAAGATAGGTAAAGAAATCGTTGTTGCAGTTAAAAGTGGAGGGGCAAATCTAGATTCTAACAGCAAGTTAAGAGACGTAGTTGCAAAAGCTAAGGCTGCAAATATGCCTAATGATAACATAACAAGAGCTATAAAGAAGGCTGCTGGAGAAGCAAACTCAGTAAACTACGAAAATATAGTTTATGAAGGATACGGTCCAAGTGGAGTTGCTGTAATAGTTGATGTTCTTACAGACAACAAGAATAGATCAGCAGGAAATGTTAGAAATGCTTTCACAAAGGGTGGCGGAAACATGGGTAACTCAGGTTGCGTAGGTTTCATGTTCCAAGAAAAAGGTGAAATCATAATAGAAAAAGCTGATTTAGATGAAGATGAAATAATGATGATGGCTTTAGATGCTGGTGCAGAGGATTTCGCATCAGAAGAAGAAGTATTCGTAGTTACAACATCTCCAGAAGATTTCGGAACAGTAAGAGAAGCTTTAGAAGCAGAAGGATTAGAGTTCTTAGAAGCTGGAGTAAAGATGATTCCAGATACATATACTGAAATCAACGAAGACGATGCTAAGAAGTTCCAAAAGATGCTAGACTTACTTGAAGATGATGACGACGTTCAAGAAGTTTACCACAATGCAGAGTTCCCAGAAGGATGGGATGAATAATACTGTTAAATTCACTGATATTCAGTTTTAGCAGTGTTTTTACAATATATTTTACAGAAGGTAAAAGTAATATGGAGAAGTGAAAACCCTCTCCATTATGATAAATGTTAACAAAAAGCATAGTTTTGAGTATGGTGTTCATTTAGAAGCTACTTTTCAAAGCAGATTAACAAATAATTTGTTTTGAAGGGTGGCTTTTTTATTTATGTTAGTAGATGATATTGTAAAAGAATTTATTTTTGAGTTACAGGTACAGAATTATACACCTAGAACAATAAATGGATATAAGAACAATATTTTAAAGTTCATGAAATACTGTAAACAAGAATTTGAAGTTGTTGAATTAGAGAAAATAAACCATATTCATATTAAAAAGTATTTTCAGTATTTATTAAGTAAAGGAAGAAGTTCTGTTTATGTAAATAATATTTTAAAGAACATAAGGGCATTTTTCAAGTATTGCTATAAGGAAGAATATATAAACAGAAATTAAGAAGGAATGGAAGATTACTATATAATTTTATAAGTATATAAATATAGAGATTTTCCTATAATAAATTTTAGAAGATAATAGTTAAAAAACATAGTTAATATGAATAATTAATACTCGTTCATAGAAAATAAATAAGTTAAATTCATCTATATTTTGAGAAAATATAGATGAAATATATGATGGAATCATTTACAATAGTTAGATGCCTAATTAATTTTTTGTTAAGTGAAGATAAAATATAAAGAAATATATTGCACTTTATAGAATATGAACATAAAATAATAATTAGTCAGCTAACTAAAGGAGGGGGATTATGGAAGAAATGAATGATGATTCTCTAAGACATATCTTTATGCAGGTTACAAGACTACAGTTTTTAAGAAGTCATTCATTGCTTGAAAATACAGGCATGTATCCTGGACAGCCACCATTTATTCTAGCATTAGATAGAAAGAATGGTCAAAGTCAAAAGGAGTTAGGAGAAACTTTAGGAGTAAAAGCATCTACAATTACTGTTATGACACAAAGATTGGAGAAAAACGGTATTGTAGAGAGAAAGCAGGACAAAAAAGATCAGAGGAAATCAAGAATATTCTTAACAGATAAGGGAAAAGAAGTTTGTAAAGAATTAAAAACCATACATGATCAAATAACAGATGAGTGCTTTAAAGGTCTTACTGTAGATGAAAAAGTGATTTTTAGAAGATTACTTATGCAGATTAGAGATAATCTGACAGAAGTTTGTAAAAATGCAGATATAAAAGGTATAGAAGAATTTTGCAGACATCATAAATAGAATGGAGAGGAATATATGACAAAATTATTTAAGTATTTAAAGAAATATTCTGGGACAGTCATAGTTATAATAATGCTTCTATTAGTTCAGGCATTAAGCGATTTGACACTTCCACAATACACTTCAAAAATTGTTGATGTGGGTATTCAACAAGGAGGAATAGAATCGCCTGTTCCTAAAGTTATAAGAACATCAGAAATGGATAAGCTCTTTTTATTCGTTACTAAAGAAGATAAGGATATAGTTTTAGAAAACTATAATTCTTTAGAAAATGCATCTCTTTCAAAAGAAGGAATTCAAGGAGAGGAGCCTGTCTACGAATTAAAAGATGATGCGGATATTAAGGAATTAAGCAGCATATTATCTAAACCTATGATAGTTGTTTCTGGACTTGAAAGTGATAGTGATGAAGCAAAGGCTATGAAAGAAAAAATGATGAAAAATATGCCTCCACAAATGACAGCAGGTGGAGATGTAGATATGTTTAAAGTTTTTTCAATGATGCCAGAAAGTGAATTTGGCAAGATAAAAGACAGCATAAATGAAGAATTTAATAAGCTTCCAGAAATGATGACATCTCAAGCAGCTATATCTTACGTAAAGGCAGAGTATGATTCCCTTGGCATTGATACTGGAAAATTACAAAATAACTATATAATCTTTGCAGGAATTAAGATGCTTGGAATAGCTCTTATAAGTGTATTTGCGATGATTACAGTTACTTTCTTAGCATCGAGAGTTGCCGCATCAGTTGGAAGAGGGCTTAGGGGAAGTGTATTCAATAAAGTTATGTCATTTTCAAATGCTGAAATGGATAAATTCTCTACAGCATCTCTTATAACTCGTAGTACAAATGATATTCAGCAGGTTCAAATGCTTATAGTAATGCTTTTAAGAATAGTATTTTATGCACC
Organism: Clostridium sp.; assembly: GCA_022773025.1. Taxonomy (GTDB): domain Bacteria; phylum Bacillota; class Clostridia; order Clostridiales; family Clostridiaceae; genus Clostridium_X. The sequence goes on from JALEZF010000100.1 coordinate 14,092, forward strand.
TATAATGGGTGTTGGAGGAATTATAAAAGTATTAAATACAAATACATCTATGACTTGGATTATAGCGGTGGCAGTAGTTGCCATAATGATAATTATAGGATTCTTATTTGCAGTTGTTATGCCGAAGTTTAAGATAGTTCAAAAGCTTATAGATAGAGTGAACTTAGTAACTCGTGAAATATTAACTGGTATTCCCGTAATACGTGCATTCAGTACACAAAAGTACGAGGAAAAAAGATTTGATAAGGCCAACAATGATTTGACAAAGACAAATATCTTTGTCAACAGAGTAATGTCTTGCATGATGCCTATGATGATGCTAATAATGAACGGCATATCCATCTTAATAGTTTGGAATGGTGCTCATAGTATAAATGATGGTACAATGCAGGTTGGAGATATGATGGCATTTATTCAATATACAATACAGATTATAATGTCATTCTTAATGATTTCCATAGTTTCTATAATGCTCCCAAGAGCAGCGGTATCACTAGACCGTATAGATGAAGTTATAACTACAGACCCTGTGATAAATGACCCTAAAGAAACTGAAAACTTTGATGAGAACAAGAAAGGATTTGTGGAGTTTAGGAATGTTTCCTTTAGATACCCTAATGCAGATGAGGATGTGTTATCTAATATAACCTTTACTGCAAAGCCAGGAGAGACTACTGCATTTATTGGAAGCACAGGAAGCGGAAAATCAACTCTTATAAATTTAATACCACGTTTTTTTGATGTTACACAAGGAGAGGTACTTGTTGATGGAGTTGATATAAGAAAAGTTTCTCAGCATGATTTAAGAGAAAAGATAGGATACGTTCCTCAAAAGGGCGTATTATTCTCAGGAACTATAAATTCAAACTTAAAATATGGAAAAGAAGACTCTACAGAAGAGCAAGTTATAAAAGCAGCTAGAATTGCTCAAGCTACAGATTTCATCAGTGCCAAAGAGGAAGGTTTTGATTCGGAAATAGCTCAGGGAGGAACTAATGTATCTGGCGGACAGAAACAGAGACTTTCTATAGCAAGAGCTATAGCCAAGGATCCAGAAATCTATATATTTGATGACAGCTTCTCTGCTCTAGATTTTAAGACCGATTCAGCTTTAAGAAAAGCTTTGAAAGAAGAAATAAGTGACAGTACTGTTTTAATAGTAGCTCAAAGAATAAGTACAATACTGCATGCAGAGCAGATTATAGTACTTGATGAAGGTAATGTAGTTGGAATAGGAAATCATAAAGAGCTTCTAAAGAACTGTGAAGTATATAAGCAGATAGCTTTATCACAACTTTCAAAGGAGGAGCTAGATAATGAGTAAAAAAGGATTTGGAGGACCTATGGGCAGAGGAATGAGGGGCCCAGGGGAAAAAGCAAAAGATTTTAAGGGAACCATGAGAAAGCTTCTAAAATATATAAATAAATTTAAAGTTGCTATATTGGGAGTAATAATATTTGCTATATGTAGTGCAGCCTTCTCAATAATAGGCCCTAAAATTTTAGGAAGGGCAACCACTGAGATATTTAATGGATTAGTTTCGAAAGTTTCAGGATCAGGAAATGGAATAGATTTCACTAAAATAGAAGAGATATTACTATTTTTATTAGGACTTTATATTGTGAGTGCTATATTCTCATTTATACAAGGAATAATAATGAGTGGAATCTCTCAAAAGATATGTTATAACCTTAGAAAAGACTTGTCTGAAAAGATAAATAGAATGCCTATGAAGTATTTTGATACGAAAACTCACGGAGAGGTATTGTCAAGATTCACTAATGATATAGACACTCTAGGACAAAGCTTAAATCAAAGTATGACACAGCTTATATCATCAATAACTATGCTATTAGGAGCTCTTATAATGATGCTGTCTATAAGCATTCCTATGACAATAGTTGCACTTTTAATACTACCTATATCATTAGGCCTTATAATGACTATAGTGAAAAAATCACAAAAATACTTTAAGGATCAACAAAAATTCTTAGGAAATGTAAATGGTCAGGTAGAAGAACTATATGGAGGTCACTCCATAGTAAAGGCCTTCAATAGGGAAGAAAAATCTATCGAAGAATTTAATGAGATAAATAACAACTTATATGGTTCAGCTTGGAAATCACAGTTTTTATCTGGTATGATGCAGCCTATAATGATGTTTATAGGAAACTTAGGCTATGTTGCAGTTTCCTTAATGGGTGGATGGCTTGTTATAAGAAAAGCAATAGAAGTCGGAGATATTCAATCCTTTATCATATATGTAAGAAACTTCACTCAGCCAATAGCACAAGTTGCACAAGTAACTAACCTTTTGCAATCCACAGCAGCAGCTGCAGAAAGAGTTTTTGAATTTTTAGATGAAGAGGAAGAAGATCAAATAGTACCTAACGCTGTATCAGTAAAAGGCTTAGATGGAAGAGTAGATTTTGATCATGTTCACTTTGGATATAACGAGAACAAGACTATAATAAATGATTTTACAGCCCACATTAGACCGGGACAAAAAGTAGCAATCGTTGGACCAACAGGTGCAGGAAAAACTACAATGATTAAACTTCTTATGAGATTTTACGATGTAAATAGCGGAGAAATATTAATAGATGGTCATAATGTTAAAGACTTTAATAGAACTGAACTTAGAGAGATGTTCGGAATGGTTCTTCAAGATACTTGGCTATTTAACGGAAGTATAATGGATAATATAAGATACGGAAGATTAGATGCTACGGATGAAGAAGTAATAGAAGCTGCAAAAGCGGCTCATGTTCATCACTTTGTAAAAACACTTCCAGATGGATATAAAATGGAGCTTAATGAAGAAGGCAGCAATGTGTCTCAAGGTCAAAAGCAACTTTTAACTATTGCTAGAGCTATCCTTGCAGACCCTAAGATATTAATTCTTGATGAAGCTACAAGCTCTGTTGACACTAGAACAGAAGTTTTAATACAAAAGGCAATGGATAACTTAATGAAAGGAAGAACTAGCTTCGTAATTGCTCATAGATTATCTACTATTAGAGACGCAGATTTAATTTTAGTTATGAATGAAGGAGATATAGTTGAGCAAGGAAGTCATGAAGAATTATTAGCTAAAGGCGGATTCTACGCTAAGCTATATAATTCACAATTTGAAAGGTCAGAAGAAGCAGTTTAAAGAGAATAAGAAAACAGGTTTCTATAAAAGAACTGTCCACCATAAGTTAGACTTAAAAAAATCTAACTTATGGAAGGTTGGTTCAAATAAGGAACCTGTTTTTCTATGCAGAAAATTATTTAGATTTTTATAACTTTAGCTATAATATATTGATTTTTCTATAGGTTAATTTGTAATATAATATATGTGTTAAGATTATAAAAGTAAGAGAATCTAAAGAAGAGGTGACGATTTATGAAGATAAGAATTAAGTATTTTGAGGGAGCAACTAAGTTAAATAAGATAAAAAAGGGAAATTGGATAGATGTGTATGCAAATGATGATGTATTTGTAAGGTTGAATGAAAGAGCTATGATACCATTAGGCTTTGCCTTAGAGCTTCCTGAAGGATGGGAAGGACATTTAGCACCAAGAAGTTCTACATTCAAAACTTGGGGTATAATCCAAACTAATTCTGTAGGTGTTGTTGATGATACATATATAGGTGACAATGATCAGTGGTACATGCCTGTATATTGCCTTCAGGCTAAAGATGTAGAGGTTATAGATGGAGCAGAAGAGAAGGGGTCTTGGATAAGAAAAGGAAACAAGATAGGCCAATTTAGAATAATGGAAGTAATGCCTGAATTTGAACTAGAAGAAGTAGAATGCTTTGGAAATGAAGACAGAGGCGGATTTGGAACTACAGGAATTTAACTTTATGCTATGTTCAAGATGTATGTTGATATTTGATTAAAAACAAAGGATTTTAAAGGAAGAAAAGCAGTTTATATTCAATAAGAAATAATGTTTGATATTTACCATTATTTGTGCATAACTAAATAAGAAAGCAATTCGTAATCGTATTATAATGCGAGTTAGTTGGGTTTATACATAGCTCAATAAATAGAAATTGATAGCTGGGATTATATTAAGGAGAGATTTTAAGTGAATATAGAGTTATTGTCTAGTAAATTTAAAGTAAAATATATTGAAGGGTCTGAAATAGATGAAGTATATGAACTTTGTAAAGGGAATCCAATATATTATGAATATTGTCCTCCATACATAACAGTTCAAGGAATAAAAAATGATATGCTTGCACTACCAAATGGTAAAAATTCAGGAGATAAATATTATATAGGTTTTTATGATAATAATAAGCTTATTGCTGTCATGGATTTGATTTCTAAATACCCTAATGAAGAAACGGCATTTATAGGATTCTTTATGATGAGCCAAGAGCGTCAGGGAAAAGGTGAAGGTACAAACATTATTACAGAAGTATGCGGATATCTTAAAGAAATAGGTTTTCAGAAAGTAAAACTTGGTTATGCGAAAGGTAATTCTCAAAGTGAAATGTTTTGGAGGAAAAATCATTTCTTAAAAACAGGAATAGAAATCGAAGCAGATAGTTATATAGCGGTTCTAATGGAAAAACTACTTTAATTAGAAGATATAATTAAATGGAATGTAATCTATATTACGATAGATTACATTTAACTATTAGATTCTGAGGAACAATTTTAAAATATTACGAACTAAAATGTATAAATTTTAAGCAATGTGTCTATAATCCTAGCTAGAGGTGATAGTAGGATGAAAAAGAAAGAAAATATATTTTTTGCTGTAGGCACAGTTGCACTTGTGATTATTTTTGTTGCTAGTTTTCTTTTTACCTTAAAGAAATTAGAAAAGCCTATATCAAAAGAAGAGCAAAATGATGTAGCTGTCAGTGGAAATAAATATGATGATATCGATGAAAACACCAAGATCGTTTTGAAAGTAAAAGACGGCAAGGGTGACGAAGCAGATGAAAAGGTATTATATTTTAAGGATATAGAGAAGGAACTTGATGGCAACAACACTAGTGAAGCATTACAGACATATTTACAAAAGGAGAACTACTATTTAAGGCCCACAGAGGATGGTAGCTTGGTATTTGTAAGAAAGATGTATACGCCAAATAAATATTATATAGGAGTTACACCGAAAGAAGGAAAAGAGTTTTTGACTATATATAAAGCAGACAAAGAAGGAAAGCTATTTATAGAAAATGAAAAAAATGATATAGTTAATTTTTCTTTAGACAGTATACCAAATGAAGACGAAAAGAATTTGTATAGAAATATATATGCTGGAGAGGATGGAAGCGGCTTTAAAACTAGAGAAGATGCCGTAGAACTTTTGACAAGCTTCAATATAAAATAAGGTTTCAAAAGTAATCCCTTCAATATTATAAATAATTCAATGACATAAATTAAAATGCAAAATGCATTTTAATTATTTTAAAGTATAGAGGCTTGTCTTAAATACTTTTTATATCCAGACATATTTATATGCCTGGATATTTATTTTGTATAGGATTAAACATACCCTAGAAATTCTATAAAGACCTTTTCTCTTGAATTATCTTTATGTAAATGATAAAGTAATATATAGACTTAAGATGGAAAGTAGGTAGATAAAGTCTTATGTATGAATATATAAAAGGTACCTTTGAGGGTATTAATAAGGATTATATAATAATAGAGAATAATGAAATAGGATATAAAGTATTTACCTCTGGCAATACTATGGCTTCCATGGTTTCAAAAGGTGAAAAGGTGAAGGTCTTTGTTCATCAGATAGTAAGGGAGGATTTCATTGGACTTTATGGGTTTATAACAAAGGAAGAGCTCCAAATGTTTAATCTTCTTTTAACTATAAATGGTGTTGGAGCAAAGGCAGCGTTATCACTTCTATCTATTTTGACAGTTGATAAGCTTAAGATTTCTATAGCCTCTTCTGATGAGAAGATTTTAATTAAAGCACCTGGTGTTGGAAAGAAGATGGCTCAGAGAATAATACTAGAGCTCAAAGATAAGGTCGATATCAAAGACATTGCGTTAGAAGATCTAGGAGATGAAACCCTTGAAAATGTAGTTTTAAATGAGTCAAAGGAAAGAGATGTTATAGAGGCCCTTATGGCTCTAGGATATACAGAAAAGGAAGGACAAAAGGCTATAAAGAAAGTAAGTATAGAGCTTACTGTGGAAGATATGATAAAAGAGTGCTTAAAGGAACTCATTAGTTAGGAGGTGTAAGCTATGGAAGATAGAATAATAAGTTCTTCTAATTTGGGAGAAGATAGCAGCGAGTATAGCTTAAGACCTCAAAAACTTAAAGAGTATATAGGTCAGGAAAAGGTTAAAGAAAGACTGGACATATTCATAAAGGCGGCTCAGAAAAGAAATGAATCCTTAGATCATGCACTTTTGTATGGACCTCCGGGCCTTGGGAAAACTACTTTAGCTAATATAATAGCAAGGGAAATGGGGGGGAACCTTAAGATAACATCAGGACCTGCCATAGAAAGAGCTGGAGATTTAGCGTCTATTTTAACTTCTCTGCAGCCAAAAGATGTGCTGTTTATAGATGAGATACACAGATTAAACAGAAGTGTTGAGGAGATACTTTATCCTGCAATGGAAGACTATGCGCTTGATATAGTCATTGGAAAAGGAGCAGCTGCAAAATCAATAAGGCTTGACCTTCCAGAGTTTACCCTAATAGGAGCAACCACTAGAGTTGGACTTTTAACCTCACCTCTTAGAGATAGATTTGGGGTTTTATGCTCTATGGAGTACTATACTAATGAGGAACTTAAAGAAATCATAATAAGGTCTTCGCATATTTTGGGATGTAGAATAGATGAAGAAGGAGCTTTAGAAGTTGCAAGAAGGTCTAGAGGAACTCCTAGAATAGCAAATAGACTTTTAAAAAGGGTTAGAGATTATTCAGAGGTAAAGGGTGATGAGTTTATTGGAAAATCATCTGCTAGAGCTGCATTAGAACTTTTAGAGGTGGATAGTGAAGGCTTTGATAGAATTGACAATAAAATCTTAGAAGCTATAATAGACAATTTCAACGGGGGACCTGTTGGAATAGAAACATTATCTTACTTTATTGGAGAAGAACTTGATACAATACAGGATGTGTATGAACCTTATCTTCTTCAAAGAGGATTTATAGTTAGAACAGCTAGAGGCAGAATGGCTACAGATAGAGCTTATCTGCACCTTAAGAGACCTAAAGATAAAAAAAGTACAAAACAATTTTCAATGTTTAAAGATTAGAAGGTGGCGTTAAAAATGAAAGTGACAGATTTTGATTTTGTTTTACCAGAGGAACTTATTGCTCAGCATCCATTAGAGAAGAGAGAACAATCAAGGCTTATGGTGGTAGATAAAAATACAGGGGAACTAAAGCATGAGCATTTCTATAATATAGTGGAATATTTAAATTCAGGTGATACTTTAGTTTTAAACAATACAAGGGTACTACCTGCAAGGCTTATAGGACACAAAAAAGGTTCTACAGGAAAAATTGAATTTCTACTTTTAAAGAGACTTTCAGATAATAGGTGGGAAGCTTTATCAAAGCCAGGAAAGAGAGCAAGAGTTGGAGCGGAATTCGTTTTTGGAGATGGGCATTTAGAAGCTGAAGTTGTAGAAGTTAAGGAAGATGGAAATAGAATAGTTGAATTTAAATATGAAGGCATATTCGAAGAGATATTAGATGAGCTAGGACAAATGCCTCTTCCACCATATATAAAAGAGACTTTAGATGACAAGGAAAGATATCAGACGGTGTATTCCAAGGAAACAGGTTCAGCTGCTGCACCAACAGCAGGACTTCATTTCACAAAGGAATTATTAAAAGAAATCGAAGATAAAGGAGTTAATATAGTTTATTTGACTCTTCATGTTGGACTTGGAACTTTTAGACCTGTAAAGGTAGATGTTATAGAAAATCATAATATGCACTCAGAATTTTATATGCTGTCTAAAGAAAGTGCAGATATAATAAATAACACTAAAAAATCAGGCAAAAAGGTAATTGCAGTTGGAACTACATCTACAAGAACGTTAGAAACTATAGCTGATGATGAGGGCAGAGTTAAGGAGTGCAGTGGATGGACAGATATATTTATATATCCTGGATACAAATTTAAAATTGTAGATAATCTTATAACAAATTTCCACTTGCCAGAATCTACATTGATAATGCTTGTAAGCGCTTTGGCAGGAAGGGAAAACATACTTCATGCCTATAATACAGCAGTAGAAGAAAAATATAGATTCTTCAGCTTTGGAGATGCTATGTTTATACACTAATATATATTGACAGCTTAATGAAGGAAAGGATGGAACATTACATTGTATAAGCTACTTAAAAAAAGCGGAAAAGTTAGAAGAGGAGAGTTTCGTACGCCTCATGGAGTTATACAGACTCCTGTATTTATGAATGTTGGGACCTTAGCAGCTATAAAAGGCGCTGTTTCCTCTATGGATTTAAAAGAAATAGGATGTCAGGTGGAATTATCTAATACATATCATCTTCATCTTCGTCCAGGAGATAAGGTAGTAAAGGAATTAGGTGGATTACATAAGTTTATGAATTGGGATAGACCTATACTTACAGATTCAGGTGGATTTCAAGTATTTTCACTTGCAAGTATGAGAAGCATAAAAGAAGAAGGTGTGTATTTTAATTCTCATATAGATGGAAGAAGAATATTTATGGGACCAGAAGAGAGTATGCAGATTCAAAGTCATTTGGCTTCAACTATTGCCATGGCTTTTGATGAATGTATCCCGAATCCATCAAGCAGAGAGTATGTTGAAAGGTCTGTAGCTAGAACTACTAGATGGCTTGAGAGATGCAAAACTGAGATGAATAGATTAAACACACTTCCAGATACAATAAATAAGCAGCAGATGCTTTTTGGAATAAACCAAGGTGGTGTTTATGAGGACATAAGAATAGAACATGCTAAGACAATAGCTGCCATGGATTTAGATGGTTATGCTATTGGAGGTTTAGCTGTTGGAGAAACTCATGAGGAAATGTATAGAATAATAGATGCAGTTGTTCCATATCTGCCAGAAGATAAACCTATATATCTTATGGGGGTAGGTACTCCAGAGAATATTTTAGAAGCCATATCAAGAGGGGTAGACTTCTTTGATTGCGTTCTTCCAGCTAGAAATGGAAGACACGGTCACGTGTTCACAAAGAACGGAAAGATAAATTTATTCAATGCAAAGTATGAGCTGGATACAAGACCTATAGATGAAGGATGTCAGTGTCCTGCATGTAAGCATTATACAAGAGCCTATATAAGACATTTATTTAAAGCCAAAGAAATGCTAGCAATGAGACTTTGTGTATTGCATAATTTGTATTTTTATAATACACTATTGAGTGATGTAAGAAATGCCATTGATGAAGATCGTTTCGAAGAATTCAAAAAAGAGAAACTTGATCAGTGGAATGGTAGAGCTTAAAAAAATAAGGAGGTGCACCCATGAATAATATAATATCATTATTATTTCCATTCATACTTATGATTGGTTTAATGTATCTTATGGTATTTAGACCAGAAAGTAAGAGAAAGAAACAATATCAATCAATGTTAGATGGACTAAGTGTTAATGACGAAATCATGACTAGAGGTGGAATCTTAGGAAGAGTTATAAACATAAGTGATGATTATGTTATAATTGAATCTGGTCCAGATAGAGTAAGATTAAAGTTCACTAAAACAGCTATAGGTGACGTTTTAACTAAAAAAGAAGAACCAGCTAAAGAAAACTAAGAATAATTAAGAAACCCCCTTCATATCTATTAGGTAGAAGGGGGTGTTTTTTATGGAAAAAAGTGAATTCTTTTTTAACATAAGCAAAGGAGTTTTAAGATCTGTAATTGTAACAACTATATTACTTGCCATATATTCTATACTTATGAACTTTGTTGATTTCTCAATGAAAACCGTATCTGTTGTTTATATGGTGATAAGTTGTGTCAGTATTGTTTATGGGGCTATTTATGCATCAAAAACCAATGGACATAAGGGATGGATATCTGGACTTGCAGTTTCTGCATTCTACATGACCTTATTACTCGTATTAACGGCTCTTATAAATGGTGGACTTGGATTTAGTGGTGTTATGGTTGTTCAAATTTTACTTGCTCTTGGCGTTGGAACATTAAGTGGAATGTTAGGGATTAATATATAACTTGCACTTTATTCTCATGGTATTATATGATATAATGGTTGAGAAATTACTTGAATGGAGGAATGTAGCAATGAAACATATCAGAACAATCAATAAGAGCAACATCAAGGATAGTTTAAAGAAACCTGGTTGTAAGGAATGTGCTAATTCTTGCCAGTCTGCATGTAAAACATCATGTACAGTTGCAAATTTAGCATGTGAAAACTAATTACACAAAATATTTTGGCAGTAACATATTTGTGTTACTGCCTTATATTTATTCTAATCTAGGAGGAAGAAGAAGTGGGCTTAATTCATAAGTTTATACAAGACGGAGATTTTTATGTAATAGATGTAAACTCAGGAAGCGTTCATGTAGTGGACAACCTGGTTTATGATTTACTTGATGAGGAAAGTTTAAGAAAAGATGAGGAGCTTATAAAAGGTTTTAAAGATAAGTACTCCGAAGAAGAAATAAAAGAGGCATTAGAGGATATAAAAGAGCTTAGGAGAGAAGGCCTATTATACTCCATGGATTTATATGAGGACATAGCTAGAAATCATGAAGGAGATTCCTACATAAAAGCATTGTGTTTAAATATAATACATGACTGCAACTTGAGGTGCAAATATTGTTTTGCAGATGAAGGCGAATACCATGGAAAAAGAAAACCTATGTCTGTAGAAGTTGGCAAGAAAGCTATAGATTTTGTAATAGAAAAATCTGGACCAAGAAAAAATATAGAGGTTGACCTTTTTGGTGGGGAACCACTTATGGCATTTGACGCTATAAGAGAAATAGTTGATTATGCTAGAGAGCAAGAAAAAATCCACAATAAAAATATAAGATTTACAATGACTACAAATGCCACCTTGCTAAATGATGAGAAAATGGAATATCTTGATAAAAATATGGGCAATATAGTATTATCCATAGATGGAAGAAAATCTGTAAATGACAAGGTGAGAATAAGAGTAGATGGCTCTGGAAGTTATGATTCCATACTTCCAAAGATTAAAGCTATGGTAGACAGAAGAGATAAATCTAAGCAGTATTATGCTAGAGGAACTTTCACTAGAGAGAATACAGACTTTTTCCAAGATGTATTAGCATTAGCAAATGAAGGTTTTGATGAGATATCTATAGAGCCAGTAGTTCTTCCAGATGAACACGAATTATCTTTAAGAGAAGAAGATCTTCCTGTTATATATGAGCAATATGATTCATTATACAAGGAAATGCTAAAACGTCACAAAGAAGGAAATTCTTTTAAGTTCTATCATTTTAATATAGATTTACAAGGAGGTCCTTGTGTATATAAGAGAATATCCGGATGTGGAGCTGGACATGAATATGTGGCTATAACTCCTGATGGAGACATATATCCATGCCATCAGTTTGTAGGAAATGAAGACTTTTTATTAGGGAATATATTTGACGGTGGAGAAATCAATAAGGATTTGTCTAATAAGTTTAAGAAAGCTCACATATATAATAAACCAAAATGCGATAAGTGCTGGGCGAAGTTCTACTGCAGCGGTGGATGTCAAGCAAATAACTTCAACTTTAATGGAGATATGAATGTGCCTTATGAAATAGGATGCAAAATGCAAAAGAAGAGAATAGAGTGTGCCATTGCACTTAAATCGAAGATTATGGAAATGGAACAAGAGTAAAGGCAAATATTGACTATAAAAATATTGAGTTATATAATTACACTATAGAATGTTAAAAATAATCTTTGTCATAGTAGACATGAAAAATAAAAGTAGTTGTACTGATATGAGTTTATTATGTTGGTGTAACAGCTTAAAGAGCAGAGGGGGAAAAATATGAAAGCTACAGGAAGAAAGAGCTCAAAGGGAAAATGCTGGGCACTATTCTTAGTTGTCATGGTTATAGTATGCTTTGCAGCTTATAGCGGAATTTACGGAGTTACTCTAGGAAATTACAGAATTAAGCCTTTCGGGGAACTTATATCAAGAGGGTTAGACCTTCAGGGCGGAGTTACTGTAGTTGAAGAAATTGTGTCTGATGAGCCAGTTGACACAAAAGTTCTTGAAAGAACAAAGGAACTTATAAATTTAAGAGTAAATAAATTAGGTGTTGGAGAAACTGTTATAACAGTCGAAGGAGATAATAGAATAAGGGTAGATATACCTGGAAGCTATGATTCTGCTAGCATAATCGAAACTTTAACAAAAACAGGAGAGCTTACTTTTAAATCACCGGATGGAGAGGTTATTTTAACTGGAAAAGACGTTAAAAATTCTCAAGCGAGAGTTGATGACAAAAACACTCCTATTATAGACTTGGAGCTTACTGACGAAGGTACAGAAAAGTTTGCTGAAGCAACTGAGAAGTACTATGGTCAAAGCATATCAATAAATATGGATGCTGATCAAATCTCTAATCCTCAAGTAAGTGCAATAATAAGAGATGGTAAAGCAATCATAACAGGAAGTTCTAGTATAGAAGAAGCTAAGCAAACTGCAGGAATAATTCAATCTGGAGCTTTACCTGTTACATTAAAAACAGCTTCCGTAAAAACTGTAGGACCAACTTTGGGAGCTAATGCTATGCCAAATGCTGTTAAGGCTGGGATAGTAGGAGTAAGTTTAATATTCATATTTATGATTTTATATTATAGGGTACCAGGAATTATTGCTGACTTAGCACTAGCTGTATATATACTTTTAGTTATGTATACTTTCTCGGCAGTTGGAGTTGTTCTTACACTTCCAGGCATTGCAGGACTTTTACTTACAATAGGTATGGCAGTAGATGCCAATGTACTTATATTTGAAAGAGTAAGAGAAGAGCTTTTTACAGGAAAATCTATAAAAACATCTATAGATTCAGGTTTTCATAGGGCTCTTTCATCAATACTTGACTCTAATATAACAACAATAATAGCAGCTGTTGTATTATATTTCTTAGGGTCTGGATCTGTAAAAGGTTTTGCATTAACACTTATGATAGGTATAATCCTAAGTATGTTTACAGCTATAATAGTGACTAGATTCTTCACAAAACTAGCTGTTGGCATGGGAATACTAAATAAGCCATCATTATTTGGAACAAAGAAGAGCAAAGAAACTAAGATTTTCAATATAATAGGAAAGACAAAGATATGGTTTGCTACATCTCTTATCCTTATTGTGATTGGAATAGGATCTTTAGCTGTTAATGGTTTCAATTTTGGAATAGATTTTAGAGGCGGTACACAGGTTGTTATAGATTTTGGAGAAGACTTTGATAAAGCAGAAGTAGAAAAGATAGCAAATAAATATGCTAATGATATAACAGCTAATAAGGTAGATGGAACTCAAATAGAAATAAAGAGTAATGGACTTGAAAGTAGCAAGATTAAAGAGATGTTCTCTGAATTAAAGGAAAAGTACTCTCTAGAAGACTCGGCTCTTTTATCTGAAGATCAAATAGGAGCATCTATAGGAGCAGAACTTAGAAATAAAGCTGCACTGGCTCTTTTAGTTGCAACAGTAGCTATGCTTCTATATGTTGCAATAAGATTTGAATTTAAATTTGGAGTGGCAGCAATTATAGCATTAATCCATGACCTTCTTATAACTGTAGGAATTTATGCCGTATTCCAAATACCAGTGAATTCATCATTTATAGCGGCTGTACTTACAATAGTAGGTTATTCTATAAATGATACAATAGTAATATTCGATAGAATAAGAGAAAACTCAAAGACTATGAGAAGAGTAAATAGTAGTGAGGTTGCAGATGTAAGTATATCTCAAACTATGACAAGGTCTATAAACACTGTTTTAACAACACTTATGACCATAGTTTGCGTATATATTTTCATACCTTCTGTAAGAGAATTTGCCCTTCCTCTTATAATTGGAATTGCATGTGGAGCGTATTCATCAATTTTCATAGCAAGTCCAGTATGGGTATTATTAAAGAATAAAACTAAAAAAAATAGGCATTAATAGCTTTTAAGGTATAAATCCTCTAAATTTTAGAGGATTTATACTATTTTAAACTAAAACATTTGTCAAACTGCATATTTTCCTATATAATATATATGTTTTCATAAAAGTGGAGGAGTTAGATATGCAAAAAATATGGGACAATATATGCCGTCCAAATACTGTTTTGGGCTATAATCCGTTTCTAATTGACAAGATGGATGGAGCCATGAACAGGATAGCAAAAGCTGTTAATGAGCGGGAAAAAATAATTGTATATGGTTCGAGCAGTGTGGATAGTATATGTGGATGTGCTTTGCTTATAATTTTATTAAAGTACTTAAACGCTGATGTAGATTACTTTATATCTGAGAAGAAAAACAAAACATTTATATGTACTGAGGATGTTAATAGTCATATAAAGATTTTAGGAACTTCTCTTATTGTGTCTATAGGTCCAAATATTGAATCTAAATTTCAAGAGTCAGCCTTTAGCGATATGGGTATTGATGTTGTAGAAATTATAGATTATGAGGAACTTAGAGATTTAAAATCTATATCTTTAAGTAGCAATAAATTATCCCTAAGCTCTCTAACTTTTAAATTTACTCAAGCTATCGGAGTATATTACAATATAAAAAACGTTAATAGATACATAGATTTGGTTATGCTGGGAATTGCTTCGTCTAATAAAAAGCTAAGCGGCGAAAATCAGATTTTTTATAAAGAAGGTCTTAAGTATCTTCCTAAGAGTAATAATAAGGGGCTAAGAGCTTTGATGAAGTTACATAATGTGTGTGAAGGAAGAGAAGAACAATTAGAGAAGATAATAAATGCCTTGACTCCTAGCGGAAATGCTGTGGGGGAAAGTGATAATGCTAGAATTGTGCTGGAACTTCTCGTGACTTCTAATGAATACAGAGCGGCACAGATTTCTAAGTATTTGTACAATGAGTTTGGAAATGAGCTGTCTTGATTAGAGAATATTATATATGGAGGAATTAAAGATGAGTATAAAAGATAAGATAAGAATAATTGAAGGTTTCCCAAAAGAAGGAATTAGCTTTAAAGACATTACAACTTTAATTGGTGACGGTGAAGGATTAAAGGAAAGCATAGATACTATAGTTAATGAATTAAAGGATAAGAATATAGACATAATAGTTGGACCAGAAGCGAGAGGATTTATCTTTGGAGTACCAGTTGCTTATGCATTAGGAGCTGGATTTGTTCCAGTAAGAAAACCAGGAAAGCTTCCATGCGAAACTTTGAGCATATCCTATGATCTTGAATATGGCTGTGATACTCTTGAGATACACAAAGATGCTATAAAAAAAGGTCAAAGAGTTGCAATAGTTGATGACCTTCTTGCCACAGGAGGCACTATTTCTACAGTTGCAAAACTTGTAGAAGAAGCAGGAGGAGAAGTGGTTTCCTTAAACTTTGTAATAGAGCTTACAGAGTTAAATGGAAGAGAAAAGTTAAAGAATTATGAAGTAAGTAGTTTAGTTCAATATGATTTATAAAAAATTTTATTTTTATGGAATTTAACCAGAAAAAATTAAAATTGCAAACTTCTACACATTATTATATAATTTAGTTAAACAGGCTGGTTTCCGACCAGCCTTTGATATTATGAAGTTGTGTGAGTAAGAGGAGAGAGACTTAAATGCTCGATAAACTATTAGAAAGAATAGATGCAAATAATAGTAATATAGATAAAGTTATGGTGGAAAAGGCTTATCATGTAGCTGAGAAGGCTCATATAAATCAAAAGAGAGAATCAGGTGAGCCATACATAATTCACCCAGTTGAAGTTGCATGTGTATTAATTGATATGGGTTTGGACACAAGCACTGTGGTAGCAGGACTTTTACATGATGTAATAGAAGATACGGAATACGTATATGACGATATAAAAGAATTATTTAATGAAGAGGTAGCCAATTTAGTAGATGGAGTTACTAAATTAGAAAAGATTCAGTACAAGTCGAAAGAGGAAAGACAGGCTGATAATGTAAGAAAAATGCTTCTTGCCATGACAAAGGATATAAGGGTGATCCTTATAAAGTTAGCAGATAGACTTCATAATATGAGAACCTTAAAATATACTTCTCCAGATAAGCAAAAATTGAAGTCAAAAGAAACCTTTGATATCTATGCACCACTAGCTCATAGATTAGGTATGTCAAAAGTCAAGTGGGAACTTGAAGATTTAGCCTTTAGGTATATGAAACCAGATGAATATTATGAATTAGTGCATCAAGTTGCAGAGAAGAGAGCAGAAAGAGAAGCTTACATAGTAAAAGTTATGGATGATTTAAAAGATAGACTTTTAAAATCATCTATTGAAGCAGAAATAGATGGACGACCAAAACATTTCTATAGTATATATAGAAAAATGGTAAACAAAAATAAGACTATAGATCAAATTTTTGACCTTACAGCTATAAGAGTGTTGGTCTCAAACATAAAGGATTGCTATGCAGTCCTAGGAATAGTGCACACCATATATAGACCTATACCAGGTCGATTCAAAGATTACATAGCAATGCCAAAACCAAATATGTATCAATCCCTTCATACTACGGTTATAGGACCTCAAGGAAAAACTTTTGAGATACAGATAAGAACCTTTGAGATGCATAAGACAGCTGAATACGGTATAGCAGCTCACTGGAAGTATAAAGAAGGGGCAGCAAATGGAGAAAGTAAAAACTTTGATATGAAGCTTTCATGGATAAGAGAGATGCTTGATTGGCAGAATGAAGCATCAGATGCGGAAGAATTTATGGAAGGATTTAAGATAGATTTATTTTCAGATGAAGTTTTTGTATTTACTCCCAAAGGTGTTGTTATAAACCTTCCTCAGGATTCCACACCTATAGATTTTGCATATAGGATACATACAGATGTGGGAAATAGATGCATAGGTGCCAAGGTAAATGAGAAGATGGTCACTCTTGATTATCATCTAAAAACTGGAGAGATAGTTGAGATTCTAACTTCTCCTACAGCAAAAGGACCTAATATAGATTGGCTTAACATAGCAAAATCTAATCAAGCTAAAAGCAAGATAAGGTCATGGTTCAAAAAGCAAAAGAGAGAAGAAAACATATCAAAGGGTAAAGATGCTCTAGAAAAAGAGTGCAAGAAACAGGGTTTCAACTTCACTGAATTTGCAAAGGGCGAGGTTTTTGAAAAATTATTAAGAAGATATAATTTAAATAATATAGATGATCTTTATGCTGATGTAGGAGCAGGAGTTGTAATGCCTTCTGTCATAGCAAGTAAGCTTAAAGAACCAATACTATCTAAAGCTGAAGCAGAAAGGAATATGCGAGAGCTTTTAAATAACAATAAAAAGAAAGCTAAAAAAATCTCTAAAAGTAGCAGCGGTGGAGTTACAGTAAGGGGATTATCAAACGTCCTTATAAGATTTGCAAGGTGCTGTAATCCTCTTCCTGGTGATAGCATCATTGGATATATAACAAGAGGAAAAGGTGTGTCCGTTCACAGAAAAGACTGCAAAAATATATACAGCATACCTGCAAGTGAGAAGGACAAATTAGTAGAAGTTGTATGGACAGAAGCAGAAAAGAGCGGCTATACTGCAGAAATTCAAATTATTGCAGAAGACAGATCGGGAATGTTATCTGAGATAACAGTTGTTATAAGTGAGCTTAAGATACAAATAGATGCTATAAATGCACGTACAACAGATGATGGACTTTTTGTATCAAATACAAAGCTTAGGATCACTGATGTAGCTGAATTAAATAATGTGATAAAGAGGCTTAAAAGAATAAAAGGAATAATGGAAGTTGCCAGAATAGAAAATTAGTAATATGGATGTGAGCATATGAGAGCAGTATTGCAGAGAGTTACAAGGTCGAAAGTAGTTGTAGATGGAGAAATTGTAGGAAGCATAGGAAAAGGTCTTAACGTGCTTTTAGGTATATCAAAAGATGATACCATGGAGGATATACCTTATTTAAAAGATAAGATAATAAATCTTAGAATCTTTGAAGATGAAGAGGGGAAGATGAATAGATCTCTTTTAGATGTAGGTGGAGAAATTCTCTTGATTTCTCAATTTACGCTATACGGAGACTGCAGAAAAGGAAGAAGACCTAATTTTATGGATGCTTTAGGGGGAGATGAGGCAAAGAAAATTTATGATGAATTTGTAAAAAGCCTCAAAGAAACAGGAATTAAAGTTGAAACAGGAATATTTGGAGCTCATATGGAGGTTACCATAGAGAATGATGGTCCTGTAACCTTAATAGTAGAGAGCAAGAAATAAATTTGGAGGGGTTAGAAATGGTTATAAAGAGAATACCAGCAGGGATTTATGCTGCAAATTGTTATATAATTATGGATGAAAGTACTAAGGATGCTGTAGTTATAGATATAGGCGGAGATGAAGATGATATAATAAAAGCTGTAGAAGCTTTGTCAGCTAATGTTAAAGCTATATTGTTAACTCATGGGCATTTAGATCATGTTGATGGTGTTATGGGCTTTAAAAATGTGTATGATGCACCTGTTTATATAAGTGGAAAAGACCAAGAACTTATGGAAAAGGAAGCATATATGTTTGGAAGCTTTGAAGGAAAGAAAGCAGACCATGATGTAAATGATGGAGACATAATAAAAGCTGGAACTATAACTGTGAAGGCTATAGCTACGCCAGGCCATACACCAGGTGGAATGTGTTATCTTATAGGAAATGATATATTCACAGGGGATACACTATTCCTCAGATCTGTTGGAAGAACTGATGGACCGGGAGGAAGTCATGAGGTGCTTATAAGCGCTATCCATACTAAGCTTATGAAACTTGATGACAATGTAAAAGTATGGTGTGGGCATGGTCAAGGAACCACCATCGGTAATGAAAGGGTATTAAATCCTTTTTTATAAGAGGAGAAAAAAATGAAAGTTAAAATTAACCTTAATGATTTAAAATATAGATATGATGTATATCAGATTTTTAATTTGTTTTATCCTTATTATGCAATAGAATTTGGAGAAGAAGAGTCGAATTTTAAAGTTATAGTTGAAGATAGCTGTATAATATTAGAATCAGCAGGAAAAAATTTAGAAAAGACATTTAAAGAAGCTGTAACTAAACAACATATAAAAAGAGAAATATTCAAATTTCTAAAAGACATCACTAGCAAAGAACTTCCGTGGGGAACTTTAGTTGGAATTAGACCAAGCAAAATAGCTTTAGATATGATGAAAGACGGATATGATAATGAGTCTATAATAAAGCATTTTAAGGAGCACTATCTTGCAAGTGAGGATAAAGCACAGCTTTGTATAGATGTTGCAGCCAGGGAAGAAAGCTTTGTAAATCATGATAAGAATTTAGTCAGTGTATATGTTGGTATGGCATTTTGTCCAACTAGATGTGTATACTGTTCCTTTGCATCAAATCCAATTGGAGGTAATAAAAGATTAGTTGAGCCCTATGTGGAATGCTTAAAGCAGGAAATTGCAGCCATTGCTGATTATATAAAACAGAAGGATTTAAGAGTTCAATGTGTTTATTTTGGAGGGGGGACTCCAACATCTGTAGATGAAGAAACATTTTATGGAGTTATGAAGGAAATTTATGATGATATCATAGTTCAATTTAGCCCAGAAGAATTTACAGTTGAATGTGGAAGACCTGATAGTATAACGGAAAAGAAGCTTAGAACTATGAAAGAATTTAAAGTTAATAGGATAAGCATAAACCCTCAAACCATGAATGATGATACTTTAAAATTTATAGGAAGAAACCATAATTCCAGGGATGTCATAGAGAAGTTTAATTTAGCTAGAAATTTAGGCTTTGATAACATAAATATGGACATAATAGTTGGACTTCCAGGTGAAGGGTTAAAAGAAATTAAACATACATTGGACCTTATAAAAAAACTTAATCCAGATAATCTTACAGTCCATGGAATGTCTATAAAAAGAGCCTCAAAGCTTCATGAAGAAATTGTTTTAAAGAATGCAATAAAAATAGCAGAGCAAGAAGAACTCAATAAGATGTATGAGGCAACTACTATTATGGCTGAAGAGCTTGATATGAAGCCTTACTACATGTATAGGCAGAAGAATATGGTTGGAAACATGGAGAATATAGGGTATTCTAAGAAAAATAAAGAAAGCATATACAATATTCAAATAATAGAAGAAAAACAAACTATACTTGCGGCAGGAGCAGATGCAGTTACTAAAGTAGTATTTTTAGATGAAAATAGACTTGAAAGATTTGCTGATGTTAAAGATATTAGAGAATACGTTAAAAGGTTGCCAGAAATGGTAGAGAAGAAGGTAGAACTTTTAAATACTTTATATAGTTAGGAGAGGATTTTATTGGCAATACAAGCACCAAAGGGAACAAAAGATATGCTTCCACAAGAGGCGTATAAATGGCACTTTGTTGAGAATAAATTAAAAGGCATTGCAAAAACTTATGGGTTCAGAGAAATCAGAACTCCTATTTTTGAAAACACTGAGCTTTTCATAAGAGGAGTTGGAGAAACTACAGATGTAGTGCAAAAGGAAATGTACACTTTTGATGATAAGGGTGGAAGAAGCATAACTCTTAAGGCTGAAGGTACAGCTCCATCAGTAAGAGCTTTTATAGAAAAAAGCTTATATGCTGATGCACAACCAACAAAAATGTATTATTTTACTCCAGTATTTAGATATGAAAATGTACAGCATGGAAGACTTAGACAACATCACCAGTTTGGTGTGGAAGTATTTGGAGGAGCTGCTGCTTCCTTGGATGCTGAAGTTATAAGCCTTGCAATGAGAGCTTTTAAGGAGTTTGGAATTCAAGGATTAAAGCTTAAGATAAACAGCATAGGATGTCCAACATGCAGAAAAAAATATAACGATGCATTAATGTCATTTTTAAATGAAAACTATGATAGTCTATGTGCTACATGTAAAACTAGATATGAGAAAAATCCAATGAGAATTCTTGACTGTAAAGAAAAGAGATGCAAAGAAATCACCAAGGATGCTCCACTTATAATAGATTACATCTGTGATGAGTGCAAGAATCACTTTGAAGATTTAAAGGCATACCTTACTGCTTTAAATATAGATTTTGAAGTTGATCCATACATAGTTAGAGGATTAGATTACTATACTAAGACTGTTTTTGAAATTGTAAATAGTGAGATAACAGTTTGTGGTGGTGGACGTTATGATGCCCTTATAAAATCTATAGGTGGTCCTGATATGCCATCAGTAGGTTTTGGAATGGGTCTAGAAAGACTTATAATGACTTTAGAAAAAGAAGGCATAGAGATACCAGTACCTACATATATGGATTTGTACGTTGGGGCTATAGGTGATGACAGCAAGAGAGCTGCTCTTGCAATTGTAAATAGATTAAGAGAGTATGGCCTATGTGGAGAGTGTGACCACATGCAAAGAAGCGTAAAGGCTCAAATGAAGTATGCAAATAAAATGGGAGCTAGATTTACAATGGTCCTAGGAGAAGATGAGCTAAATACTTCAAAGGCAACTTTAAAGAGAATGTCTGACGGAGAAATATTTGAAGTATCCTTAGATGAACTAGAGAAAATTAAAGATATAATTAATGGTTAGGAGGAAATAGTAATGGGTGAAGCACTAAATGGGCTTAAAAGAAGCATAATGTGTGGCGAACTTAGAGAAAGCCATGTAGGAAATACCTTTACCGTAATGGGATGGGTTCAAAGAAAACGTAACTTAGGAGGACTTATCTTTATTGATTTAAGAGATAGAGAGGGAATACTTCAAGTTGTTTTTGGAGAAGAGATAAACAAAGAAGCTTTTGAAAAAGCAAATACAATAAGACCAGAATACTGTATAGCTGTAACAGGTATATTAGCAGAAAGAGAATCTAAGAATCCTAATATGCCAACAGGTATGGTTGAGTTAAAAGGAACTGAAATAAAGATATTATCGGAGTCAGAAACTCCACCTATATATATAAAAGAAAATCTAGATGCTGGAGAAGCTATAAGATTAAAGTATAGATATCTTGATCTTAGAAGACCTGATATGCAAAGAATATTTAAAATTAGGCACAAGGCTGCAAAGGCTATAAGAGATTTTCTAGACAAGGAAGAATTCCTAGAAGTTGAAACACCAATGCTTACTAAGAGTACTCCTGAAGGTGCTAGAGACTACTTAGTACCAAGTAGAAATTACCCAGGAATGTTCTATGCACTTCCTCAGTCTCCTCAGCTTTTCAAGCAATTACTTATGGTATCAGGCTTTGATAAGTACTTCCAAATAGTAAAATGCTTTAGAGATGAGGATTTAAGAGCAAATAGACAGCCTGAGTTTACTCAAGTGGACTTAGAGATGTCTTTTGTTGAGCAAGATGATGTAATGTCACTAAATGAAAGACTTATACAGCATGTATTTAAGGAAGTAGCAGGAGTAGATGTAAAACTTCCTATAAATAGAATGCCATACAAAGAAGCTATGGAAAAGTACGGAAGTGACAAGCCGGATTTGAGATTTGGTCTTGAAATTCAAGATATAACAGAAGCTGTTAAGACTGCTGATTTTAAGGTATTTAACGATGCTATATCTAATGGAGGTTCCGTAAGAGCTCTATGTGTAGAAGGTGGGGCTTCTATGGGAAGAAAGGATATAGACCGTTTAGGAGAATTCGTAAAAACTTATAAAGCTAAAGGATTAGCATGGATTCAACTAAAAGAAGAAGGAGTGAAATCTCCTATAGCTAAATTCTTAAAGGAAGAAGAGCTTCAAGCTATAATTGAAAAAGTTAATGCTAAAACTGGTGACTTAATCTTAATAGTTGCAGATAAAAATTCTGTAGTATTCCAAAGTCTTGGAGCATTAAGATTGGAACTTTCTAAGAAACTTGATTTAATAAAGGATAAGAGCGAATTTAAATTTACTTGGGTTACAGAATTCCCTCTTCTTGAATATGATGAAGAAGAAGAAAGATACACTGCAGCTCACCATCCATTCACAATGCCTATGGATGAGGATATTCAGTATTTAGAAAGTGATCCAGGAAGAGTTAGAGCAAAGGCTTATGACTTAGTTCTAAATGGAGAAGAGCTTGGTGGAGGAAGTATAAGAATACACGATACTACTCTTCAAGAAAAGATGTTTGCTGAATTAGGCTTTACAAAAGAGTCAGCTTGGGAGAGATTTGGATTCTTATTAGAAGCATTTAAGTTTGGACCACCACCACACGGCGGTTTGGCATTTGGATTTGATAGAATGACAATGTTCCTAGCAGGAACTGAAAACATCAAAGATGTAATAGCGTTCCCTAAGAATCAAAATGCATTCTGTCCACTAACTGAAGCTCCTAATAATGTTGATGATAAACAGCTTAGAGAGCTTGGAATAAGCAAATTAGAGCTAGAAAAGTAAGATTTTTAATAATTAGCCTCTAAGAATAACTTAGAGGCTAAATTTTTATGAAACTCAGCTTAAATAGTATGGGGTGAAAAGATGGATGATAAAAAAGCGGATTTAAAGAAAGATATCTCCTTAAGGCTAAGAAAGATAGAAGGCCAGGTAAAAGGAATTCAAAAGATGGTAGACAGTGAAACCTGCTGTAAGGATGTACTCGTCCAAATTGCAGCGGTAAGAGCAGCTATAAATAAAGTAGGCGGACTTATGCTAGAGGATTATGCATTAAACTGTATGAACTTAGATGAGGAAGATGAGAGAGTAAAGCAACTTATAGACACTATGGTAAGGTTTTTGAAGTAATTAAGTTAAAAATCCATGAAACTTAAAAGGTTTCATGGATTTTTTTATTGTGATGCTCATCTAAAGCTTTCTTGGGTTTGCGGGATTTATTCTTTTGTATGAGATGACTTAAAAATTTTGAAATTGTTGAAACCAGCATAACGCCTATAGCAATAGCACCTGCACTTAAAAGTGTATGAAGTCCTACTTCAAGAGAAAGATATACATCACCTTGAACTGAGGCTAAAAGTGTATTATACATACCTTTTCCTGGTACAAGAGGGATGAGGGCACATATTACGAAAATAGTTACGGGGCTTTTTAATATTCTAGCAGCAAATTCACCATATATGCTTAAAGCCACAGAACCTATGAATAGTGCTGTAATATCTGAGAAACCAGTCAAAAGACAAAGCTCATATACGAACCAAGCTATACCTCCACCAATTCCAGCAAATGCAAGATTTCTGCCCCTTATATTGAAAAGCACACCAAAACCTAAGGAAGCTATAAGAGAATAAAAAGAATTTAAAACCATTTTACATACCTCCCATAACTGAAAAACAAATCTTTAGTGCAACACCTGTTCCAATGGCAATGGCAACAGCTGTAAGAATAGCTTCAAGCCCTCTTGCAAGAGCAGCTAAAAGATCACCACCAATTGTATCTCTGACAGCATTTGTGATAGCTAGTCCAGGAACAAGAAGCATTATAGAACCTATTATTATAATGTTATAGTCTTGTCCAATTGAAAGATAGGTAGAAGTAAAGGCTAAAAATCCTGCTATAGCTCCACCAACTATATTTATAAAGAAATCATTAAGCTTATTCTTTGATAAAAAATTTGAAACGAAGTTTATTATAGCTCCTATGAAAAAGGATACAAAAGCATCTCTATAGGATCCTCCAAAAAGTAGTGTGAAGAATGTAGCACTTATGGAAGATGCCAGCATAGTGCAGCTTAAACTGTAGCAAGTCTTAGAATCTATAGCTTTAAGCTCAGACTCTATATCTTTACAAGATAAATTTTTGGACTGTATATTACGAGAAAGATCATTTACTAAATTGACTTTTTCTAAATTGACTGTTCTATTTTTAACTCTTCGTATAAGAGAATTTATATGACCATTATTGTCCATTACTGAAATCATAATTCCAGTAGGAGTCACAAAGCTTTCAGCATCATAGACATTAAAATCAGCACAAATTCTCGACATAGTTTCTTCAACTCTATAGGTTTCGCCACCATTTTCTAGTATTATTCTACCAGCCTCGGAGGCAACATAAATAACTTTATTTATATCCATCACATACCTCTGTATAAATCATTATATAAATATGAAATAAATTGGAAAATTCATATATTTTATCTTTAACCTCTAGTATTATATCATAGAAATTCAGTATATTCCTATAAATAATTAAATTTTATCCATGGATGTTGATAAAAAATATTCTGAAAATTATAATATATATATAGATATTATAATTTTCAGAATAAAATTCAAGGGGTGGGGAAAATGAAATTTAATAATGTAAAAGAAACCGATGCAAAGGTCTATGAAATAATAGAAGAGGAAATAGCTAGACAACAGCACAATATAGAACTTATAGCTTCAGAGAACTTTACTAGCAAAGCCGTTATGGAAGCAATGGGCTCTCCAATGACTAATAAATACGCTGAAGGATATCCAGGAAAGAGATATTATGGTGGATGTGAAGTAGTAGACAAGGTAGAAAATTTAGCTAGAGACAGGATGAAAGAGTTATTTAATGCTGAATATGCTAATGTTCAACCACATTCAGGTTCACAGGCAAATATGGCTGTATATTTCACAGTTTTAAAACCAGGAGATACTGTACTTGGAATGAACTTAAGCCATGGAGGTCACTTAACTCATGGAAGTCCTGTTAATTTTTCTGGAAAATTATTTAATTTTGTATCTTATGGAGTTACAAAAGATACAGAGACTATAGATTATGAAGAAGTTAGAAGACTTGCTTTAGAACATAGACCAAAATTAATTGTAGCTGGTGCAAGCGCTTACCCTAGAATAATTGATTTTAAGAAATTTAGAGAAATTGCCGATGAAGTAGGAGCATATTTGATGGTTGATATGGCTCATATAGCTGGACTTGTTGCCGCTGGATATCATCCTTCACCAGTTCCATATGCAGATTTTGTTACAACAACAACACATAAAACTTTAAGAGGACCAAGAGGTGGAGCTATATTATGTAAAGAAAAATATGGCAAAGATTTAGATAAGGCAATATTCCCAGGAATGCAGGGAGGACCTCTTATGCATGTTATCGCTGCAAAAGCTGTATGCTTTAAAGAAGCTTTAGAACCTGAATTTAAGAAATATATTGAAAAAGTTCTAAACAATACGAGAGTTTTAGGTGAAGAACTTACAAAGTATGGTTTTAGAATGGTTTCTGGAGGTACAGATAATCACTTACTTTTGGTTGACTTAACAAACAAAGATATATCAGGAAAGGATGCAGAAAAGCTTCTTGATACTGTGGGAATAACAGTAAATAAAAATACAATTCCATCTGAAACTAGAAGTCCATTTGTAACTTCTGGTATCAGAATAGGAACTGCTGCTGCAACTACAAGGGGATTTAATGAGGATGATTTTAAAGAAGTAGCAAGATTCATAAACTATGTGATAGAACACAAAGATGAAGATTTATCAAGTATAAGACAAGAAGTTATTGCTCTTTGTGATAAATATCCACTTTATTAGAATTAGTTAAAAGTTACGTGAATAAACTTTATGAAGTACTTTACTTAGAGTTTAAAAAATAATAGAAAAATAAAGGCTCAGCAATTAGAAATAAGTGCTGAGCCTTTATAGTGATTAAAATATATCAGATCACTAAACTGAGATAAACAATAAAGTATAATTAGGAATATATTTCCAGGGAAATAGGACTTCATTACTGACTTTTAGAATATATTAAAATAGCAATTCCATTGTCTATACTATAGTTTTTTAAATGCTGAGTTTATCTATAAATTCTGGTTTTAGTTTGGAGTACATTATTTTCTGTTCACTATATAGTCCATAATAACCCGAAAGCATGTAGCTTACAGCAGAAGTCACCATAAAGAATAAGGCTCCATGAGAACCAAATAGTTCTATACCGAGGATAAAGGAGCTTATAGGGCAGTTAGTGACACCGCAGAATAAAGCGATGAGACCTATGCTAGCTCCAAAAGATGGACTAAGGCCTATTAGGCCGCTTAAAGTGTTACCTAAAGTTGCACCAACGAAAAATGCAGGTACTATTTCTCCACCTTTAAAACCACAACCTAATGTCAAGGCAGTGAAGACTATTTTTAAAAGCCATGCCCAATTAGATACATCTCCATTTACAGCGCCTTCTATTATATTCATGCCTGCACCAAGATAATCATGAGACCCGACAATCATAGTTAGAATAACAACTAAAAATCCACCTATAAAAATTCTTAAGTAATGATTTTTAATATGTTTTTTATAGGACTTAGTACATAGATGCATCACATGACAAAATAATATGCTTACTAAAGCACATATAGAAGCTAAAAATATCACCTGTACAACGGAAAGTACATCTAGAGATGGAATACCAAGCACATTGAAAAAGGTAGTAGAAACTCCGAAAAATCCAGATATAGAATAACCTATAATGGAAGATAAAGCGCAAGGAACAAGGGCTGAATAATGCATAACTCCAACGCTAATAACCTCTATAGAAAATAAAGCGGCAGTAAGGGGAGTCCTAAATAGAGCTGCAAAACCTGCGCTCATCCCACACATTATAACAAGATTCAAATCTTTATCATCTAGATGCAAAAATTTACCTATACCACAGGCTATACTTCCACCAAGCTGAAGAGCAGCACCTTCTCTTCCAGAAGAACCGCCAAAAAGGTGGGTTATTGTAGTTGACATAAAGATTAATGGAGCAGTTTTTAAAGAAGGTTTCTCATCAGAGCGTATGGACAAAAACAAAAGGTTTGTACCTTTATCATCTAACATGTGATTTATGCTATAAAAAAATACTATCATAAGTCCTCCAACAGGGAGAAAAAAGAAAATCCAAGGATTGTCCATTCGAATTTCTGTTGCAATTTCAATACTATAATGAAATAGAGTACCGAAGGTTCCAACCACTAAAGCTATTGTCACTGAAAGGAATACCCATTTCAAAAAAATTTTAATACTGTGAATTATGTTTCTTAAATGATTTAAATCAAAGGCCATGAGTTTATTGCCTCCTTTTATAATAAATAATAATATATATAATATCGTAGTCTTTACTATATTATACCATATCAACTAAAGAGTAATTCCTTTATTGACAAAAAAATATTCATAAAATATTAAAAAATAAGAGGGATGATAAGAAAATACCAGTAAGTTTATACCTTATGTTATAATGAAAAGACAAATGTAATTACATTAAATTTGTCTTTTATTTCGCATTTTGCAGCTTGGAGGAAAATTAATGAACAAGAATAATATAAAGACTTTTGCAGTATGGGCAAGAGGAAAACTTATATATGATATAAATCAACGTTTAGAGAGACTGGGGATTTTTAAAGATATTACATTAGAGTATGAAAGAAAGCATGAATATGAAATGCCTAGAGAGTCTAGAGAAGAACTTATAAAAGACATACTTAATAAAGGCTTTGAAGAGATAATAGAAGAAGTAGCATATATATGGTTTTTACGAATCATAGCTTTTAGATATATGGAGGTAAACAGATTTGTAAAGAATATAAGTGATGTTTTTTTGGACATGGTGCAAAATTCTAATATAAGAAAGCTAGATTTTAATGATGAAATTTTAGAGGAATTAGATTTAAGTAGTGAGGGGAAAAAACTTTATTTAAAAAACTCTTCTAAGGAAAAACTAGAAGAGCTATACAAAACAATATTTATTAAAAGATGTAGAAAGTTCTCAAATATAATGCCATCTATCTTTCATGACAAAAATGATTATATTGAATTTTTAATTCCAGATGAGCTTTTAAAGAAGGATTCAATTGTAGAAAGGCTAGTTGGTATCATAGATGAAGAAGATTTTAAATCTAGTGTAGAAATAATTGGATGGCTATATCAATATTACATGTCAGGGAAAAAGGATTATGTATTCCGTAATTTAAAGGAAAATATAAAGATAACAAAGGAAAATATACCAGCAGCTACTCAACTCTTTACTCCAAAATGGATTGTTCAATATATGGTTGAAAATTCACTTTTAAGAGCAGTAAAACCTTTAGTAAAGGATAGGGAAACTATAAATGGATCAATGGACTCTGCGGACTTTAAA
>JALEZF010000110.1 GCA_022773025.1 Clostridium sp.
AATCATTTGTAATTGTTATTTTTTAATTTGACTTATTAATTATCAAAAACTAAAATTATATTGAGGTGATATATATGCTAATTAAAAACTGTAAATTAATTTTTAGTGACCATATTGAAGAAGGGTCTTTATTAATAGAAGATGGTAAAATAACAGAAATAAATCCATCACTAAAGGATTATTCTGGTGAAATAATAGATGGAAATGGCCTTTATGCTTCTCCAGGATTTATCGATATACATATTCATGGAGCCGGCGGCTACGACACTATGGATGGAACTTCTGAAGCCATAAATACCATTGCAAAAACAATCTGTACTCATGGTACAACTTCCTTTCTTCCAACTACTATGACCTGCTCTAAAGAAGATATTTTGGAGGCTTTAAATGCTATAAAAGATGCCAAAACCAACGGAACTGGGGGCGCTAACGTACTTGGTGCTCATCTAGAAGGACCATTTATTAATCCTTCTATGATCGGAGCTCAAAATCCTAATTTTATAGCTTCTCCATCAATTGAGAACTTTAAAGCCATAGTTGGAAATAACATCGATGCCGTGACAAGCATAACTCTAGCTCCCGAAGTAGAAGGTGCTCATGAACTTATAAGATTCTTAGCTGACAATAATATAAGGGTTTCTATGGGACACACTAAGGCTACTTATGATGAGGCTATAGAGGGAATAAAGTGCGGTGTATGCCACTCAACACACCTTTTCAATGCCATGACTCCTCTTCATCACAGAGAAGCTGGTGTGGTAGGTGCAACCTTTGATAGTGACATAACAACAGAAACTATATCAGATGGAATTCACATAAGCTTCCCATCTTTAAGGATTGCTTACTCTCAAAAAACCACTGATAAAGTCATGCTTATAACAGATGCCATGATGGCTTGCTGTATGCCTGATGGAAAATATGCTCTAGGTGGTCAAGATGTATTCGTTAAAGATGGTGCTGCAAGACTTGAAAGCGGTTCTCTAGCTGGTTCAATACTTACTTTAGATAAAGCTATAAATAATGTTTATTCAAATACTAATTACGAATTATACGAAGTTGTAAAAATGGCTACTTTGAATCCCGCAAAATTCTGCATGGTTGATGACAGAAAAGGTCTCATAAAAGAAGGCTACGATGCAGATTTAGTTATTTTTGATGAAAATATAGATATAAAGAAAGTTATTATAAACGGCAAAGTTATAAATTAGATTTAAAAACAACGTAAAAAATCAGCAGGAGCTTTGGCATTATACCATACTCCTGCTGATTTTCTTATATTATAAATGTTTTTTTATTTCTTCTACTTTGTTTAATTGTTCCCATGGAAGGTTTAAGTCTAATCTTCCAAAGTGACCATATGCAGCAACCTGCTTGTAGATAGGTCTTCTTAGGTCTAATTCTTTTATAATTGCAGCTGGTCTTAAATCAAATACTTTGTTTACTATGTCAGCTATCTTGTCATCGCTGATTTTTCCTGTTCCAAAAGTATCAACAAATACTGAAACTGGCTTAGCAACTCCTATGGCGTAAGCAAGCTGAATTTCTATCTTATCAGCAACTCCTGCAGCTACTAAGTTCTTTGCAACCCATCTTGCAGCGTAAGCAGCAGATCTATCAACCTTTGTTGGGTCTTTTCCTGAGAATGCTCCACCGCCGTGTCTTCCATATCCACCGTAAGTATCGACTATTATCTTTCTTCCTGTAAGTCCAGAGTCTCCTTGAGGTCCTCCAATAACAAATCTTCCAGTAGGATTGATAAAGTACTTAGTGTTTTCGTCTAATAATTCACTTGGAACTACAGGCTTTATTACATTTTCCATTAAGTCTTTTTCTATTTGCTCTCTAGTTACTTCTGGTCCATGTTGAGTAGATATTACTATAGTATCTATTCTAACTGGCTTATTGTCCTCGTATTCTACTGTAACTTGAGTCTTTCCATCTGGTCTTAAGTATTCTAGAGTTCCGTTCTTTCTGACTTCTGATAATCTTCTAGATAACTTGTGAGCCATAGAAATAGGTAATGGCATATACTCTTCTGTTTCATTTGTTGCAAATCCAAACATCATACCTTGGTCTCCAGCTCCAATAGCATCGATGTTCTCCATTTGTCCAGACTTAGCCTCTAGCGCTTCGTCTACTCCCATAGCTATATCCCCTGACTGTTCATCTATTGATGTTAAAACCGCACAAGTGTCAGCGTCAAAACCGTATTTTGCTCTT
Source organism: Clostridium sp. (assembly GCA_022773025.1). Taxonomy (GTDB): domain Bacteria; phylum Bacillota; class Clostridia; order Clostridiales; family Clostridiaceae; genus Clostridium_X. The sequence goes on from JALEZF010000110.1 coordinate 2,221, forward strand.
ACATATCCTATATCTTCTATTGTTTTTCTAACAACCTTTGGAATATCTACATAACATTTTGTAGTTATCTCCCCCATAACCATAACCATTCCTGTAGTAACTGCTGTTTCACAAGCTACTCTTGCATTAGGATCATTTTCTAAAATGGCGTCAAGTATAGCATCTGATACTTGGTCACATATTTTATCTGGATGTCCTTCAGTAACTGACTCTGATGTGAATAATGCTCTCATTTCTCTTCTCTCCTTTTCTTTTATTAAAAACAAAAATCTCTTCGATAAGAAGAGATTCAATATAACCTGACTCTTTCTTATCTTGCAGCATAGCTGCTGGAATTGGCACCTTTGTGCGCAAAAGCACAGGTTGCCGGGTTTCATCGGGCCATTTCCCTCCACCTCTCTGGATAAGAGTTTTTATTAACTTTTAATTCGGATTTATTATAACATCATAACAAATCTAAGTCAACATAGTTTATACTATATAGTTTTTACCATTTTTATAATTCTATGACCTAATATTAATCTATCCATTACAGTATCATAATCTATCTTTTTATAGAACTTTTCTACAAACTCATCCTTTGCTATAAGGGAGCATACGTTTTTATTGTATTTTTTTGCTTCCATTTCAGCATGATACATAAGTCTTTTACCTATACCAATACCCCTCACACTGTCAGATGTAGCTATATTTGCTATATAAAGTTCTCCTTTTTCACATTCCTCAACACTATAATATCTCACTTGATCTATGAAAAATTTAAGTTTTTTTATAAAACCTTTTGTTTTCTTTAAAACAATCTTGTCTGTATTTGAAGAAAGCTTTTGAAATCGTTCATAAGGAATCAGTATAATCATTCCCTCTACTACTCCATTGTATTCTGCTACAGATATATAATCAAGGCTATACCTAGATCCTCTGCTCCTTATAAGACTGCATAGATTATCTAAGCACTCCTCTTTTGAATTACCTCCCCACAACAAACTGGGGTCATCCTCCGTTGTATAAACTAATTCTGCTACTTTTCTTACGTCACTTTTTTTAGCCTTTCTTATCATTAAGGCACACATTAAATTCCACTCTCCATTTTTACTATAAAGAATCCATCACCAAGATGTAATCAAGAGTAACTTTAAACTTTATATCAGATTTTCTTTTTTTATTATATAACTATATTGCCTTTTATTCTTTCATTAACCTGTCAAGTTTCAAGTACTAATTCACCTAATTTGAAATTAATGTTTTTCACAAAAATGACCTCTTTGTACTTAAAGTTTGCACTCTAAATACCTGAAAACGTAAAGCACAAAAAATCTCATGAGCATTTTACACTCATGAGAAAAATTTAATTTTCACTATATATTTTTTTATTTTAAACAAAACGAAAGCCCTGATAAGATCAGGGCTTATCGAATTCATCCAAGGATGAATTCCTTTTTGGTGGAGGAGGACGGATTCGAACCATCGAAATCGATCGATAACAGATTTACAGTCTGCCCCCTTTGGCCACTCGGGAACTCCTCCATATTTATGGAGCTGGCAATAGGAGTCGAACCTACAACCTGCTGATTACAAGTCAGCTGCTCTGCCATTGAGCCATGCCAGCATATTATATTTTTAAAAAAATGGTGGGCACAACAGGGCTCGAACCTGTGACCCTCTGCTTGTAAGGCAGATGCTCTCCCAGCTGAGCTATGCGCCCATATACATTGGTGACTCCTAGGGGAATCGAACCCCTGTTACCACCGTGAAAGGGTGGTGTCTTAACCGCTTGACCAAGGAGCCATATGTGCACAAACACAAAAGTGTTTGTCTTTTAAAGTATGTGATGGCGACTTAGAAGGGACTCGAACCCTCGACCTCCGGCGTGACAGGCCGGCACTCTAACCAACT
>JALEZF010000025.1 GCA_022773025.1 Clostridium sp.
GAGTTAAATTTATTTAAATATTCTTCCCAAGCATCATTATCTAATTTTTTATACATAAGCAACCTCCCTATTGATGATCTTTTACTTAAGTTTATCAATTAGAGGATGTGTTTTCTAGGTACTTAATTTTTGACGCTTACATATAATTAAGTATGTATATTATTGTGGTAGGAAGCGATTAGATTGGGAAAGATTATAGATGCACATTTACATTTACCAGTAGACGAAGAACTTCAGAGTTTTGAAGACAAAAAACAAAAGCTTATTAAGGAACTTAATAAGAATGGCATATTAGGGGCTGTAGTTATAGCTGATTCTGTGGAACCAAGTGATATTGGTACTAACGACCAGTGTATAAGATTATTTAAAGACAAGAAATATATATACATCATAGCTGGTATTAGTGTATTTTATAAATATGAAGATAATTTAGAGAAGTTAGAGAAATATTTAAAGAATAAGGATATAGTAGCAATAAAGATATATCCAGGTCATGAAAGATTTTATATAAATGATTTGAGACTTATAAAAGTGTATAACTTATGCATAAAGTATGATGTTCCAATAGCTATTCATACTGATAGAAGTGTTTATGCAACTCCTTATCTGATGTCTAAATTGGCATTAACATATCCTAAACTGAAAATCGTTTATTGTCATATTGGATTTCCCAATATTTATGAAAGCTATATATTGACAATGGACAAAGATAACATATATTATGATATTTCATCCATAGCTTACTATGATGATACGATAGAAAACTCAAAGGGGATAATATCGCAAATAGTTAGAGAGAAAGAAGACAGGGTAATTTTCGGAAGTGACTATGGTGGATGTAGTATGAAAGCTCATAAGGATTTTGTTGAATCATTAGATATAACATATATGCAAAGAGAAAAGTTATTTCACATAAATGCAGAGAAGTTATACAAACTAAAAACTTAAAGACGAAAGGAGTTTTACACATGTTTAGTATCGATAGTGTAGTTGAGCTCTTTAATCAATATAACAATATGGCTATTGCAATTTCACTTTTAATAAGTGTAGCTATAGCATTATCCGGAGTTATTCCTTCAGTTTTTGTCACAGGAGCAAACATATTGTTTTTTGGACCTATAAATGGATTTCTAATTTCTCTTTTGGGAGAGACCATAGGAGGATACATAGCCTTCAAATTTTATAGGCTAGGCTTTAAGAAAAAAGCTGAATTCATAAGCGGGAAATATAAGCTTTTAGATACCTTAGTGAATAGTGATGGTAAGAGAGCAGGTATGCTTATTTTTGAAGGAAGACTAATACCTTTTATACCAGCAGGTTTTGTGACTCTTGCAGCTTCTCTTAGCAACGTAGGTGGTATGCAATTTACTATAGCTACATTTTTAGGAAAGATTCCATCTATAGCCTTAGAGGCTCTAGTTAGTTATGACATTATAAATATTAGTGAAAATTATATAAGATTAGGTATAACTTTAGCAGCACTGCTTCTATTATGGTTTACTATAAGAAGAAAAAAATAAATAATTAAAATTCGCACCTCATATCAAATTATGAGGTGTTTTTTGTTGTAATTAGAAGTTTTAATAATTACATAAACCCATAGACTCTCATATATACATATAGTGTGTATAAAAATAATCATTGTAAGTACATTGATATTTTATGTGAGTTATTGGGGGAATAGGAATGAAGATAAGAGCTATTGCATTGAGCCTTGTAATAGTTATAACTGTTGGGGCATGCTGTATTGGATGCAAGCATAAAAATGATGATGAAAGTGAAAAAGAAGCAACATATTATGTTGTAAATATTCAAAATACAAAGCCATCTAAAGAGATTAATGATGGGGAGAAGATAATAGAGAGATTTGTAAATTTGAAAACTAATAATATAGCAGCAATAAATTTTGATGTGATAGGTGCTGAAAATTTAAAGAACAACCTAGTATTCCAAGAGCCCTATACAATGCTTGAGGGAGTAACAACTTTTAGAGGAAATAATTACAGAACCTCACCTTCCTTTGGAAAGAGTAATGTAAGAGAAAAGAAGCTAGAGACCATGTGGAAATTTACAACATCCTCAAGTACCTGGGGAGGGGGAGCTGGGTGGACTGGAAAGCCTTCTAGGGAAAAGATATATGTAGGGAATCCTATAAAAGGAACTTTGACTATAGATCCAAGAGGAATACCAT
>JALEZF010000069.1 GCA_022773025.1 Clostridium sp.
TCAGAGCAATGCCTGCTAACTGCAGCAGTACAGAATATGAAGAAGATAGCAACAAGACTATCTTTGTTATTTTCATATTATATTATTAATTTCGATAATATTTTTAATCTTAAATTTTATCCACAACTAATAATAGAAAAAACCTCTGTTTTTAAACAGGGGGTTTTTCAACAAACTGAAAACTTCGGTAAATTTACTTTACCGAAGTTTCACACTTCTTCACTTACATATATTTGGATATTTCAAGGTACTCCCTCTCTCTTCACTTATTCTTAAAACTAAATGTAATATCCTAAACTTAAACAATAATATTTTTATTTTAGTTCTTTTTGAAGCCTTTTTATTTAATATTATCTTTATACAACTCACTTTTTCTAAACTAAATTTATCATAGATTTCTTTATTAAGTTTATATCCTAGTAACTGAGATTGTCTAATAGTTTCTGTTTGAATTCCTGCTACAAACTCATAATATTCGCTACAATCATTATATCCTTTTTCTTTTATCAAATTACAAACTTGTTTAAATGCATGATAATAGTCATTAAGATATTTCTCTTTTTTTAATTTATGCAGACTTGAAGTTTCTCTCTGTCTATAATTGTACAAAGGTTTATTTACAAAGGTAATATTTTGAGAATCACTAATTAAATTGCATACAGGGTACATATCCTCAATAATTCTACCTTTTTCAAATAATATTCCATGCTTTTTTATGTTTTCACTTAAAAACATTTTATTCCACAAATAACCGTCTATGTCTGAAGTCATTATTAGCTTTAAAATATCATAATTTTTATAAACTTTATTTTCTTCTATATTAAAAATTTTTTCTTCTACTTTATTAGAATAATCATAAACTTTTCTATAGCCACATATAACAGTTTGTGAACCCCCTACTTCTGCATTATTATACATAAGTTCTAGCATACTAACGTCTAGATAATCGTCGGGGTCAATAAATAAAGTATATTTCCCCTTCATATATTTTATACCATTATTTCTTGCTTCTGATTGACCTCCATTATTTTGTTTAATGTAATCAAAGTATTTAAATTTTTCTTTAAACCTTAAAATTATTTCTTCTGAATTATCAGTAGATCCATCATTAATTATAATAAGTTGAAAATCTTTAAAAGTTTGATTATAGAGAGATAATAAAAACTCAGCTACATATTCTTCAACATTGTGTACCGGCACTATCAAACTTATACCTATATCGTTCATATTAACTCCTTTTATCTAAAATAATTTTATTCCTTGATGCATATTTTACTTTTTATAATTTTTTATGTCAACATTTTCGACTTCTATTATACTTCATCAAGTTAAAAAAAGCTTAAAAACAGAATTTTTTTCTATTCATAAACTTTATATATCACTTGTAATAATTAAATTTTTTAACACGCACTACATATTGTTCACATATAAATTATTCTTTTATAGATAAAATCTTTATCTTCTACCATGACTTCTTATCTTCAAATATATATTCATGAATCTGCTTTGCTGTAGCGTCTTTATCAAAGGTTAGATAATATATACTATTTATCATTTTTCCTTGGGAGTAATTATCTAGAGGAAATCTTTCCTGTTCTATATTTGATATACCCATCTTTAAAACTTCATTTCCTATATCCAATATATCAAAAGATTTTAAACTAGTTCTTATCATTGGAAGGATTTCATTTAATAATGAAGGATATGACGTTACGCTCATAGTAGTTATCTTAGAAAACATGGTGGAAAGCACTTCTCTATGTCTCTCAGTCCTCTTATAGTCTCCACCTGTAGTATACCTAATTCTGCAATAAGCCATAGCTTGGGTTCCATCAACATGCTGAAGACCTGTAGCTTGTATCTCAGGAGAGCTTGTGTGATTTATTCTATTAATATCCTTTATGTATCCATTAATATATTTAAGCTCTTCACTGTCAATATCTAGTTCTATACCTCCAATTTTGTCTATTATCTTTGGAAGAGATTCAAAATTTACCGTTGCAAAATCTCTTATATTAAGGTCAAAATTTTGATTAATAGTGCTCATAGCTAAGGTTGGACCACCAAAAGCATAAGCATGATTAATCTTGTCCACTCCGTGACCATCAATATTAACATAAGAATCCCTCATAATAGAAGTAAGCTTTAATTTCTTATGCTTAGTATCCACAGTAGCTATCATTATAGAATCAGACCTACCTGATCCCTTATCATCAGCATCAACACCAAATAAAGCTATATTCAATATAGTATCATTATACTTTGATACCTTCTCCTCCACCTCAGGAGCTACAACTATATCTTCCTTGTCAATGTCAACAGTCTCTACCTTATCAGCCAAACTATGTACATAGTAATACCCTACAGACACAGCTGAAATAACTGTTACTAATAAAATTCCTAAAATCCAAAAGTCTATTTTTTTTCCTCTAGACATTTTCATATAAACCATCCCACTTTTAACTCAATTTTTAATTCACAAAATTTTTTATGCAATTAAATCTTTATAGATTGTAATTTTTACACTCAAGATATCCTATCTAGATGTAAATCAATCATTTTTATTATACTATAAAAAAACATTATATATCTATATTAAATATAATAATCTAAAACTCACATTATAAAAAATAGTTTTTAAACAGTGTAATGTTCACCAATTACTGACCTGATATACTTAAGTTGTAACACCTCTGTCTAATTGATGATATAATCAAATTAGAGAAATGAGGTAGACTAATGAGTAAGTATGAGGATGAATTTAGGGACAAAATGATACGACTACATCTTAATGATGGAAGAACACTTTTAAGCCTTTCAAAAGAATATGGCGTTAACAAAGCTACAATATGCAATTGGGTAAAAGCATACCGTGAAGAGTGCCAAACTAATCCTAGAAAGAATGAAGAAAAAGACTATTTTAAAGAAAATCTACAACTTAGAAAGCAGCTTGAAGAGCTTGAGAAGGAAAATAGATTCTTAAAAAAGGCAGCGGCATTCTTTGCGAAGGAAATAGATTAGAAATATATGAATTTATTCAAAAATATCAATCAGAATTTGGTGTAAGATGGCTACTAAGAAAGTTTAAATTGTCACCTAATGCCTACTATAACTTCCTTAAGGATAGGAAGTCTGATTATCATGCACAAAAACAAGCCACGTTTACTAAGATTAAAGAAATTTATCACAAGAGTAATGGGGTTATAGTCTATAGGAATATGAATGTATTTCTCAAAAGAGACGGATTTATCCATAGCAACTCAACATTTCATAAGTACATGAACAAGGAATTAAAACTACTTTCTATAGTGAGAAGAAAAAAGCCTGCCTACATTAAAGGCGATGCCCATAAGGTTTTTCCAAACCTCTTAAATCAACAATTTTCAGTAAAAGTTCCAAACACTGTATGGTATACTGATTTTACATATATGTATCTTCAAAGTGGTAAAACTCGTTATAATTGCTCTATTCTAGACCTTTATGATAGATCCATAGTTGCTACTTTAAATGGAAAAGAAATTACTTCGGAGCTTGCGATAAAAACCTTAAAGATAGCTTTACATAAAGTTGGTAAAGTAAATAATGAAATAACTATACATAGCGATCAGGGGCGTCAGTATACTTATAAAGATTTCACTGAGTTTTGCTCTGACAATAATTTAATTCAAAGCATGAGCAAAGCTGGATGTCCTTATGACAATGCTCCTATGGAAAGATATTTTAATACCTTCAAGAATGAGTTTTTAAATCTCTACAATTTTAAAACTAATGAAATGTTAGATAAAGCTGTATATGATTTTTCATATACTTGGTATAACCATGTGAGACCACATTCTTTTAATGGTGGATTAACTCCATTTGAAGCTAGATATTCTATGAGATCTTTTTAGACAAAAGTGTTACAATTTTGCTTGACCATTACATACTGTCAAAAATGTTTTTCTTAATATAAGCAATTAATATATATAATACAATAAATCCAATAAGCCTATTGTAAAATAACACGCCATCTAATACTAGCGCAATGCAATTATACATAATAAATGTTCCAACGCAAATGTAAAGATGTTTTTCTTTATCTAAAGTTTTTAAAAAACAATTGATGGCTGAATGTATCAAATAAAGTAATAGGTAACAAGGTGATGTTGTATAAATAAAGTTGACACCTTATTCTCGTATAATACAAAATATAATTAAGAGAATAAGGAGGTGCTTATCATGGCACGAAAACGTTATGACCAAGATTATAAAGTTCAGGCAGTAAAGCTAGCCAAGGAAA
>JALEZF010000096.1 GCA_022773025.1 Clostridium sp.
ATCATTGGCAAAACCCCCATGTAATAAATTAATATATCTTAAATTATATTACATATTTGTATAAAATTAAAGACTGCTGACACTTTGTCAGCAGTCTGATAACTATATCACTATTGATATAGTTATCAATTGTGCTATAATAGGACTATATTAAGTTATAGGAGGATTTTAAAAGTTATGGATAAAATTGCTTTAATATGTGATAGCACCAGCGACTTAAAACCCGAAACTTATTCTAAATACAATATCAAGATGCTACCATTTAAAATTATATACAAAAATAAGGAGTATTTAGATAGGATAGATATTTCACCTTCAGAGGTATATGCTAGGCTGGAAGAAGAAATTCCAACTACATCTCTTCCTGATTTACAAACCATAGATGATATTTTCACACAAGTAGAAAAAGAAGGATTCACTCATGCCATAGTTATATCTATATCTAGTGGCTTGTCCGGAACTTTCAATGCAGTAAATTTAATAGCAGAGAGTCATCCAAACTTAAAAATTCATGTGTTTGACTCTAGAACTTTATCTATTGGAACTGGACTTACAGTTCTTAAATGTGCCCAAATGATAGAAGCAGGAGCTGATTTTGATACTATAGTAAAGGAACTTCCTATATATCAATCTCACACATCAATGTTCTTCGTAATAGACACTTTGGTTTATCTAAAGGCTGGCGGACGAATCGGAAAAGTGGCTGGAACTTTAGGTGAATTACTAAATATAAAGCCTATAATCTCTGTAAATGATGATGGGGTTTATTATGTCTACAGCAAAGCCCGTGGCAAGAAACAAGGATTAAACAAACTTGTAGCAATAGTAAAAGAAGCTCTTGCTAAAGGACCTTCTTTTGTATGCGTCATGCATGGCGGTGCTGAAGACCAAGCAAAGCTTGTATATTCTCAAATAAAAGATGATCCAAATCTATTAGGTACTTACTTCTCTGACATAAGCCCTACCGCTGGAGTTCATACTGGTGCAGGTTTAGTTGGGGTTGCTATAGCTGAAAGTTACTAAAATATGATTGATGATAAAAATACCAAGTCTGAAGAAGAAAAACTATATGAGGAATACAAAAAAAAGCTTGCTGAACTAAAAAAGGTAAAAAAGGAAAATGAAGCCGTAGGTCAAGTTTTTACTAAAGGTCTTCTTCCATTGTATGTTTTATATATATTAAGTTTAGGCCCGGCCAATGGCAATGATATATCACATCAAATAGGAAGTCATACAAAGGGTTTATGGATTCCTAGCACTGGTGGTATATATCCTATACTAAAGAAATTAGAGAAAGATGCCCTCGTGAAGGGACAGTGGGATGACCCAAAGAAAAAATTCCAAAAGATCTACACTCTCACCGACGCTGGTAAAAGTGAATTTCTAAAAAAGAAAAAGCTTCTTAAAAATAAAATAGAAGAAGCCTTAGAGGTATTTAAAGTTATATACAAAGACCTTTATCTCTAATTCGTTAATTGACTTTTTGTAGTTATGCGTATATTATGAATTTGTAAATAAAATATAAAAGCTAGGGGTGCCTTTAGGCTGAGAGATGATTTCATCATTGACCCTCGTACCTGAACTGGGTAATGCCAGCGTAGGAAAGCAAATTGACTTGTAGTTAGTTTACTAATAAAAAAGAACTTCCTTCCTACTGAATGAAGTTCTTTTTTATTTCTACGTCCTAGCTAAAATAGGAGGTTAACATTTATGTTAGAAAGTATCAACAAATTTATTGAGCAACTAGGAAATCTTAAAGAAAGTTTTATGTATGTAGTAGCTCGTCCATCAACTGTAATTCTTTTAGTAGCTATATTACTTCTATGCATTGTATTTGCAAAAGTAAAAAATATAAAGTTCAGTGCTAAACTAATAGCTCAAATTGGACTAGCTATTGCTTTAGCTTGTGTATTGCAGGTTTTGAGAGTCTATAGGTGGCCTCAAGGTGGAAGTGTAACTTTAGGAAGTATGGTCCCAATATTGTTTATGGGAATAATTTATGGGCCGTCTATAGGACTTCTAACTGGTTTTATATTTGGTCTATTGAATCTTATTTTAGATCCATTTATACTTACACCTGTTCAAATGCTTTTGGATTATCCTTTAGCTTATATGTCTCTAGGCTTAGTTGGTTTCTTTAAAAAGAGCTATATAAAGGGTACTATTGTAGCCTTGTTTGGTAGGTTTTTCTGTCATTTCCTATCTGGTGTAATATTCTTCGGAAGCTATGCTATAGATGCTGGAATGACTCCTATACCTTATTCACTTTTAGTAAATGGAATATTTATATCCGTGGAAGGTCTTATATGTATAATAATATTAAAGATGCTTCCTATAAAAAGATTGAAAACAACTTTAATTAAGGGGGTATAATAAGAATGGTTATTGCTGATGTAGCTGTAATGCCACTGATTCCTGCAGTTTCTGAAGAAGAAATGTACAAGGTTGTTGATGTGGTTATAGATTATATAAAAGACAGCGGCTTAAAGTACGAAGTAGGTGCCATGAGCACTACTATAGAAGGGGAATATGATGAAGTCTTTGACCTAATCAAAGTCCTTCATAGAATACCTTTTAATCTAGGTATAGAGAGAGTTATAACTGTAGTAAGAATTGATGAGAAGCTTAGTGGACTCACTATAGACGAAAAATTAAAACATTATAGATAAGATTAAAAATAGAGAGGCTTTTTAAAAAAGCCCCTCTATTTTTATGCTATTCTACTGATATAGCATTGACAGGGCAGCTTGCTTCTGCTTCTTTAGCATCGTCTTCGTGTCCTGCTGGAACTTCATCAACTATAACTTTTGCCTTTCCATCATCATCCATTTCAAACACAGCATCACATATTGAAGGACATAATCCACATCCTATACATGTATCCTTATCTACATTAGCTTTCATGACAAAACCTCCTTAAAGTAAATTACACTTAATATTATTTTCATATACGTAGATTTTATGTATTTATATATGAAAAATGCATCATAGTTTCACCATGATGCATTTATTATTTTAGTTATAGAATAGCCTTTATTACATTTTCATATTCTGTATTGTTCTTTATATAATCCTCTACTTTTCCAGCCTCTAGACTTTCTGATAAATCTAGATTTATTGGAAGTTCAGCTATAAGAGGTATTCCTAGATACTCTGCATGTTCTTCTGCACTCTTCTTAGAGAATATTCTTATCTTCTCATTACAATTTCCACATCTTATGTAAGACATGTTCTCAACTACTCCCTTAACTGGAACTCCAAGCTTTTCAGTCATTATTACAACCTTTTTAACTATCATGGATACCATGTCTTGTGGTGTAGCTACTATCACCATTGATGTAAGTGGGAAGCTCTGCATAACTGTAAGAGCAATATCTCCTGTGCCTGGAGGCATATCTATTAGAAGATAGTCTAAATCCTCCCAAGCAGTTTCTGTAAACATCTGATTAAGAACACCGTTTATAACTGGACTTCTCCATATAACTGGCTGTTCTTCCTTTTCTGTAAGAAGGTTTATTGATATAACCTTTATTCCAAGTTCAGTTTCTACAGGAATGAATTTTGTTTCATTTCCCATTCCTGTTGGTGCCATCATAGCACGTTCTTCATTAATTCCAAAGAATCTTGGCATTGATGGTCCTGTTATGTCAGCATCAAGTACTCCAACTTTAAAGCCTTTTTTAGCAAGCTCTATAGCCATTATACCTGTTACAGTTGACTTACCAACTCCACCTTTTCCACTGATGACTCCTATTATATTTGATATCTTGCCATGCTTAGGGGTTTGTTTTCCTCCACAGCTTTGGCTTTTTGATGTGTCTTTTGATCCACAACTCTGTCTACTTGGACATGTTGAGCAATTTCCCATTATATTCGCCTCCTAAAGCATTAAAATTCATCCTGCTTTTTATCACTTATTTGTATATTCCAAGAATTATCCTCCACTTGGCATAGAGCATAATATTTGCTCTCCTTAGTTGAGTTTTTATTCTTTACTGTGATTATACATTTATAAACTTTTTCTTTGTATCCGTAAGTTTTTATATTAACGGTGGTGTCAAATTCATCCTTATTATCATTGATCAATTCAGCATTAGGGAATTCAGCCTTTAAATCATCCTTGAAATTTTCGAGGTCTATTGACAATATATATTTGGAAACCTCTATATCATCCTTTATGTTTATCCCTATCTTATTGCTACCTTCGAAAATAGCTTTGTTTTCATCTAGGAACTGCATTATCATCCTGTAGTAAAGCACGCTAAAGTCTCGAGGCTTTCTAAGTACTGATAGATTTCGTATTATATCATTATCTATTCTTTTAGATACCACATAGGACTCACTATCATTGTAGAAATTTCCCATTTTTTTATCCTGTACTCCTACTACATAATTAAATCTATGGGGTTCTTTGCCCCATTCATAAATTTCAAATATGTAATCTGGATCTAAGTCAGTCTTTCCTTCAGCTAATTTTGCACTGGATAATATATCATGAATATTATTGATAGTCTTTTTATCCGTAACAACACATCTAAATCCTTCATCTCTAGTGCTTTGAATCACTATTTTTTCAACTTTATTGTCAGCTATATACTCGAAATCATTGTTTTTTAATCCCATCTTAACTTTGAGATTGTCAAGCTTTGAACATCCACTAAAAGTTAGAGCCACAATAAATATCATAAGAAGAATTATAGATTTATTTTTCCTCATTAGTAACACGTCTCCCTTTAAGTTTGTCTATATTGAAAACAACTATTCCTAGTATGAGTGTAAATATAGCTATGAATTGAGATGTAGATAGTATACCTACATTTCCTCTAGGGTCATTTCTTAAGAACTCAACAAGAAATCTTCCAATGCTATATACTATAACATATAATGAAAATGTCTTTCCTGGTTTCTTGTATTTCTTTAAGGACCATAATAGAAAAATCCCCAACGCAAAGTCAAAAACACTTGAATAAATCTGAGTTGGATGAAGACTAACTTCATTCACTGCAAAAGGTGATTCATGGAAGGTTATACCCCATGGTAATGTGGTTGGTGCTCCATAGCAACATCCTGCAAAAAGACATCCTATTCTTCCAAAACCTTGAGCTATAGCAACTCCTGGAACTACTATATCCAATACTCTTAAAACATTCCACTTTTGTTTTCTACAATATGCGTAAACTCCAACGGCTCCACCCATTATAGCTCCATATATAACAAAACCAGCACCAAAATCTTTTAGTATAGATGGATTATTGGTTATGCTTTTAAATTCTGTGATTATAAACAGTAGTTTTCCTCCAAGAACTCCTAAAACAATGGATATTAAAGCCATATTAAAGACTTTATCCTCATCATATCCATTATTCCTTGATAGCTTGAAGAGAATTCCTAAAGCCACCACTATTCCTAAGGCTATCATAAGTCCATAGCCATAAATCTCGATTCCTAGTATCTCAAAAATAACAGGTTTCATATTTTCCCCCTTATCCTATATAAATAATAAGAGAAGCCTAAGCTTCTCTTTATTTGTCTACTAAAATTATAATACTATATATATTGTAAATCAAATTAATTTTTCATGACTATTCTTTCAGCTAAGGTTTTGAAGACTGAAATATAACTTTTATTGGATACATTTTCTGGAGTCAAAAAAATCAATTTTGCCACATAATTTTTACCATTCACATAATATTCATAAGTATCATAGCTTTTTCCATTGTCCTGCTTAATATACGATACCTCATAGGCATCCATGCTGCTTATTTTAGTTTTTCTGCTATCATAATTTTTATACTCTTGATTTTGAAGTGCTGTATTCTTAGTGTTAGACATAAAAGTATCTAAAGCTATGTTGTTTTGCCAAATCTCTATATATCCTTTTATCTTATCATCATTCCAAGCAAAATCACTGTGGTATAAAATATAATTTTTTTCTGACTTTTTCTCTTCCATAACCCAATCATCTGGCAATGAATATAGTATCTCTCCATCTAAAACACTTTGCTCTTGTAGCTTCCCCATATCATTCTCTACAAACACAGCATTTCTTATGTTTTTATGAAACAGTGATTCCACTCCCAAAAGTATCATAATTAATCCGATTACTATTATAGTTATCCCTAGTCTTTTTTTGTTTATTTGAAAGTCTTTCATATTGCATCTCCCAATCTTACTATATGAAATCTCCCTCTAAGACTTTTAATCTCAGAGGGAACAAATTCTACTTCATAGGCACAACTATTATTGAGTTCTTGAAGTCATAGAACATTACCCAATAACCTATATGGCTTTCATGAGTTTCGTCTGATGTTATAGGAGCCCATGTAACAAAGCCTGTCCTTCCACTATATGGCTGCTCTTCTTTGTTCTTTGTTCCAGGAAGTCCATAAGCTAAATACTTAAGATTTCCTTCACTGTCACATTTTAATCCCATCATATAATATCCGTATTTCTTTATATATGGATAGTAATTAATCATAGGATAATAAACAACTGTGTATTTGTTGTAGTTTGAAATATTGCACATTGCTTCTAAGTCTTTTACAGGTACCTTATACCATCTGCAATTTTTAATTTCACTACATACACCCTTCATTTCTTCAAACCCATCCATTATAGATTTAAAGAATTCACCAGCTGTATCTTTTGGTATTTCCTTATTCTCGCTCTTAGTTTCTTCTTTTTTCTTAGTATCTTTAGTTGATTTTTCATTATTTTCTTTGTCTTTTCTTTCAGATTCAGGTTTAGATTTTTCTATGCTTCTTTCATACTCATCAAATTCATTATTTTTCTCTGATTTCTCTCTTTGAACTGGAGGGCTATATATCTTTGCAGTCACATCAACAGTTTCATCCTCAGACGTTTCTTTCTCTACTTCTTCAACTACTTTTTTCTTCTCAGCATCTGCTTCAAGGATTTCTTTTTCTTCTTTCTTTTCTTCTACTACAGCTTCTGTCCTTTTTTCATCTTCTAAGTCACACTTCTTTTCCTTTTTGTCATTGTTATCTTCAGATTTCTTTTCCTTAGCTTCTTTCTTTTCTTCACTCTTCTTTTCTGTGGCTTCCTCTTTGATTTCTGTCTTTATCTCCGTTTTTATCTCTGTTTTTATTTTCTCTTTTACTTCTTCTTTGATTTCTACTTTTACTTCTTTCTTCTTGCAATCTAAGATAGTGTACTCTTTCCACTTGTCTGGAATTTCTGTTGAAGCAAAACCGCTCATCACAAATATAGGCTTACCACCTATAAACTTTCCTATAGCTGCTCCACCAACTTTGTCCATAGATATATTAGAATCTCCTATATTATCTGCTGTACATTCATAGGTTATATCTGCTCTACCATTGTCATCTATGTTCAATAACCCTAAATTGATGATTTTTTTACAATCCTTTTTGTTTGCTATCAAAAACATATAGCAACTTATTTTTTCTCTTTTTATATTTTGAACATAAAAGGACACTTTGCACTTATCATTCTTCATCTCTATTTTTGCATATCCTGAAGACTGCTTTTCAGGGGATATAGAATGACCTTTTTCATCCTCTTGTAGTATTATAAAGTATCTACTGTAGGATTTTTTATTTGCCAACTGTTTTCCCTCCACTTTATATTTATTCATTTATATTATATGTGGATTTACAGAAAACTTTACTAAAAATAGAAAAAAGCTGATGTTTAATCAGCTTTTCTCATATCATATATGGCATCACTCAATTTTCCAAACTCTTCGATAGATAAAGTCTCTCCTCTACGCTTTTGATCTATTCCACTTATTTCAAAAGCTTTCTCCATCTTTTCTTTTGGGAGTCCTATTGGTTTCAGGGCATTCCATAAAGTTTTACGTCTCATATTGAAGGAATCCCTTACAACTGTGAAAAACAACTTTTCATCTTTAACTTGTATCCTCGGTTTAGGTAATTTGTCTAAACGTATTACTATAGATTCAACCTTAGGTCTTGGAATAAAAGAAGCTGGTGATACTTTTCTTACTATCTTTGTATCACAATAAAACTGTACTAAAACCGAAAGTGATCCATACTCCTTGCAGTTAGGCTCTGCATCAATTCTTTCTGCAACTTCCTTTTGAATCATTATAGTCAAAGATTTAAAATTGTAATTTGAGGTTATCATCTTAGTTATTATAGGTGTAGTCACATAATAAGGAAGATTTGCCGCCATCTTAACACTTTTTTCTTCTCCTATTAGTTCATTGAAATCAACCTTTAAAGCATCTTTATGTATGAGCTCAAAATTATGGAATTCCTTAAGCTCTTCTGTAAGTATAGGTATCAAATCACCATCTAGCTCGATAGAGGTTACTTTCTTTGCTCTAGGAAGCATCACCCTTGTCAAAGTACCTACTCCAGGTCCAATCTCTATAACATAATCATCCTCACCTATTTCCGCTCCATCAACTATGTCTGTAAGAACCTTATCATCTATTAAAAAATTCTGACCTAACGCCTTAGAAAATTTAAAATTATACTTTTGTACTAACTCCTTGGTTGTTGGTGTATTCATACTATCTCTCCTATACTATTTCCTTATTCATTTTGTCTACTGCTTTTATAAACTCTTCTTTCGTTATTCCGTAATTATTTAATCTTGATAAAAATTGAGCTGCATTGCAATATCCTATTCCAAGCTCTCTTCCTAAAAAATCCCTTCTCTCAGCAGCTCTTTCATCCATAGTAAGGCTGCATATCATCATATCTTGTATTGTGAAAGTATCTATCTTTTGCTTTTCACTACACTTTGCATTTTTAAGAGCCCTAAGTATAGCTTCAGGTGAAGCATTCTCAACTCCTATGTCATCGTCTTTTCTTCCTTCTTTTTGAGTTATGTAAGCATGCTTTATTCCAGGAACCCTCTTAGATATTATTCTTCTTATCTTTTCACCTGCAAAATCAGGATCTGTAAACACTATTACTCCCTGTCTTTTTTGAGCTTCCTTTATTCTCTTTATGACTTTTTCATTTATTCCAAATCCACCCACAGCTATCATTTCGGCCTCTACCGCTCTTTTCACTGCCGTTATGTCGTCTCTTCCTTCAACAACTATTACTTCTTTAATCAAGGTTCTACTTCCTTTCCCTTTTCTTTAAAATATCCTTATCTTATAATAATACACATTCTTATCTTAGTCTACCCAGGTTCTTTTTACTCTATAAAAACAGGCAGAAAAAAAAGGAGAACTCTTCTCCTTTTTTTCTTACTTTAATACATAAATATTAACATATCTAACTCCCCAGTTATACACTTCACTAGAGGTATTAAAAAATACATCTATCGTATTACCTTTTATGGCTCCTCCAGTATCGGCTGCTATCGCGTATCCATAGCCTTCTACATAAAGCTTAGTTCCTAGGGGAATGATCCTTGGGTCAACAGCTATAGTGCTGTATCCATTTGGATCTCTGAATGTCTTTCTACCTGAAGCTGTATATCCATTTCCATCTCCACCACTATTATTATAGGCAGTGGCTCTAACTTTTAAGGATCTAGTATATGGAACCTCTCCACCTCTTGATAGGTTTAAAACTCCTAAAGTTCCTTGGAGTATAACTTGTTGAACTGGTTCCTTATCTACAACTTCACTAACTACTTTTTTAGA
>JALEZF010000086.1 GCA_022773025.1 Clostridium sp.
ATAGTGATGCTAAAGTCGGAAGAAATGACCCTTGTCCTTGCGAAAGCGGGAAGAAATACAAAAAGTGCTGTGGAAAAAATGCTTAAAATATAATTATTACTTAAATCAAAAATGGGATATATCAAAATGGTTCTAAGAATCAGTTTTGATATATCCCATTTTTTAGAGTTTATAGCTATATAAGAAAATATCTAAGCTATCATTAAGAGAATCAAAATACACTTTCTTTTCATTTAATCGCTTAAAATTTTGACTGTCATAAAATCCATAGTTACAGCGAGTATCTGTATATAGATACAAAGACTCTACGTTAAAGTCTTTCATATAATCAAAAGTTTGAGATATTAAGGCTTTTCCAACTCCAAGGCCTCTTGATTCTTTAGATACAAGGAATTTGAGCATTGTAGAAGCAATACTTGTGAAATTATGAAATTTTCTCAAATGAGTTTTATCATTTTTGCGTCTCCAAGTATTAAACCTATGACTTTATTGTCTTTTTCCGCAACTTTTCCGAATGAACTACTTAGTATACAGTCTTGTAGATAAATGTTAAGAAGTTGATCTAAAAATTTTTTATCCGATATAAATTCATTAAAACCAAAAGCATCTCCTATGAGAAATTTTGCAGTATCATAATCGTATCTTTTTAAATCCCTATATATAATTTTATGCATATTTATACACCTTCCTTAATATAAATGACTTTTGTATTTTTAATAATTACTTTATAATGATAGTAATGTATACCCTAAGGGTAGAGTCAATGGGTCTTAGAAATTTAAAGGAAGTGATTAAATTGAAAAGCCTGTATTCCATTGGAGAAGTGCGAAGATTAAAGAAGTGACTATTAAAGCTCTCAGGTATTATCATAAGGCAGGAATTCTTGTGCCAGCATATATTGATTACGAAACAGGCTATAGATACTATTCTATAGAACAGTTTGTACATATAGATATAATAAAAGGTTGTAGGGCATTAGGGACAAGTATTGTGGAGCTTCAAGAAATATTCAAGGAGAAAAATACTGATAATTTATTAGAGTTCCTCAATGATAAAAAGATAAAAGCACAAGACAATATAGATAAAATGAAAAAAAGTAATAAGTAATATAGACACCTTAAGCTTCAATGTAGAAAACTCAAAAAACATATCACATAACCATGCAGTAGTAGAAAAATTTTTTGAAGAGAGGTGCATAATTGTAGCTCCTTGCGAAGAAGTAGGCAGTCTTAAAGAGCCGATTTATTACTCGAATTTAGAAAAGGTAATTCATCGTAAAATAGTTATGAGAAAGATAAAAAATTGAAAGTTAAATGTCTAATTGAAATGAATTATTCAATGATTTATTTAATGTAGACTCTTATAGCTGTCAAATTCAGTTTCATAGAATGCTGTTAGGATAGGGGAAATGTTGGGGCTTCCAATGTCGGAGATAGATGAACTTAGAATAGCTGCTGATTTGCATGACATTGGGAAAAGAGGAATAAGTGAAGAGATTCTCATGAAGCCTTCGTCATTAACAAAAGAAGAATATAATCAATCCATTTACAGAAACAGTAGAAATATTAATTCTCTTCGTCATTAACAAAAGAAGAATATAATCTTATAAAGACCCACTCAGAAAAAGGATACAGGATAATAAAGGCTTCTAGCGAACTCCACGAGGTTTCACGAAGTGTCTTATATCATCATGAAAGATGGGATGTCACAGGATATCCTATGGGACTTAATGGAGACGAGATTCCTCTCTTAGCTAGGATTATAGCTGTGTGTGATTCTTATGATGTAATGACAAGTAAAAGAGTATATAAGAGAGCAATGTCAAAAGAAGAGGCTATAGAAGAGTTGAAGAATTGTGCGGGGTATCAGTTTGATCCGAAAATAGTAGAGATATTTATAAAGGGATTAGAAGAGAATATAGTAAAATAAACAGCAGTGTCATTTTGAAATACTCCTCTTAAAGCAGACAGTTTAGATAATAAAAACTGTTAGAGTAAAGAGGAGCATATAATATTTTAAAGTGGCAATCTGCTGTTTTTAATTAGACTATAAAGAATGCTGCAGCAATTATTAGATAAACAGCCAAAAGCTGAACACCTTCAAGCCAGTTAGACTCTCCATCATGAGAAACCCTATTGGCAATTAGAACTGAGGCTATGAGTGCTATAATTTCAAATTCATTAAAAATTATACTCATAGGAGTAAAAATAAGGCTTAGAAATATAAGTATAGGTGCTACAAATAGTATTATCTGAAGACTAGAACCTATAGCTATCTCTAAGGCTACATCCATTTTATCTTTCAACGCCATTACAACGGCGGTGCTATGTTCAGCTGCATTTCCGATAATAGGGATCAGTATTATTCCAACAAAGAATTCGCTCCAGCCTAAGCTTGTAGTAATGGACTCAATTCCATCTACTAGAAATTCACTTTCTATGGCAATTAACACTGTGGCTACTACTAACATGGTTATGGATTTTTTTAGACTCCACTTGGCAGTCCCTTCTTCTTTGGCATTGGTATATATATCCTTGTGAGTATTAAAGGAAAAATATAAACTCAATATATAAATTACTAGCATAACCACAGCAACAAAAATACTAAGACCTTCATATTTTGTATTTAATAATGATGGATCTACAGTATGAGTAAAAAGTGCTGGAATACATAGACCTATAACAGCAAAAAGAAGCATACTTGACGTAACTTCATTGACTTTAACGTTAAACTTTTGAGATTTAAACCTAAGACCTCCAGCAAGCATACTTGCTCCGATTACTAAAAGTACATTGCCTATTACCGCACCAGCAATGGAAGATTTTACGACATCAAAGAGCCCCTGTTTAAGAGCAAAAAATGATATTATGAGTTCTGTTGCATTGCCGAAGGTTCCATTTAAAAAACCACCGATTTTAGGGCCAGAATAAAATGAAATTTCCTCAGTTCCTTCACCCATAAGGCCTGCTAGAGGAATTATAGAGGCACAAGATAATAAGAACATGATGGACCCAGAAACATTAAAAAATTTTGCTACAAAGCTTATGGGAACAAATATGAGTAGATATTTTAAAAATCTCATAAATTACAATACCTCCTAAAAGTAAGATATGTCTATCTTGCCCATATATAGTGAAAAACATAAATATTAAATTGATTTTAATGAATATAAGCAGGCAATAATAGCTAATATAAAAGCTGAATTATGAGCATCATTAAGGTTGATTGCCTTACCAGAATTAGTTATCATAATAAAAAGAAACTGAGTAAAGAGGGAATAGAGATGAACATAAGGCATTTAAAAATTTTTATAACAGTAGCAGACTGTGGAAAGATGAGTACTGCAGCAGAAAAATTATTTATATCTCAACCATCTGTAAGTCAAGCCATTAGAGAGATAGAGGATTATTATGGAATAAGGCTTTTCGAAAGACTATCCAAAAAATTATACATAACTAAAAACGGGGAAATGCTACTGAAATATGCAAGGCATATAGTTGAATCCTTTGATGAGATGGAGATGGAACTAAAAAATACGGGACAAAATATATGTCTTAGGGTGGGAGCTACTGTAACAGTTGGCACCTGTATCCTAAATCCTATAATAAAAAAATTTGAGAACAATGAAAGTAATATCTCAAGTAAGATTGTAATAAACAATACAAATGTAATAGAAAATATGATATTAAAAAGTGAGCTAGACGTGGGAATTGTTGAAGGTGTTATAACAAATAAGGACATAGTGAAGATACCTATATATAGGGACAAATTAGTCCTTGTATCAGGAAAATGCCATAAGTTTTACAAAGCAAACAGTATAAAGCTACAGGATTTGCAGGGTGAAGATATGATTATGAGAGAGGTTGGAAGTGGAAGCAGGGAACTTTTTGATAGCGTGATTCATAGAGAAAATATAGAGATAAATGAAAAATGGAATAGCACTAACACTGATTCTATAAAGAATGCCGTAATGGAAGGACAGGGGTTAGGGGTATTATCAACTTTGATGATACAAGAGGAAATAAAAAATGGCAAACTACACATGATAGAAATAGAAGATGTAGACATCTCCAGAGATATATGTGTAGTTTACCATAAAAATAAATTTATATCGGATTATCTCAAGAACTTTATAGAAGATAGTATATCATGTTCTAAAACACCATGTAAGCCATAGTACCTATTAGACCTGAACCGAAAATTACCAATATAGGATTTACTTTAAACTTTCTAAGAGCTACAAGTCCCATAATAAACAAGGAACATTCAATAACTCTAAAATTAGATAATACTATATCATGCTTCTCAGCCTGAAATAAAGCAAGAGTCAATATTGATAAACCAGCTGAACTTATCAAAGCTACAACAGCAGGACGAAGACTAGCAAGTATAGTCTGTACTCCACCAAAACTACGATACTTATAGTAATAGTGGGATAGTGTAAGACAAATGATAAAGGATGGAATTATGCATCCTAAGGTACATATAAGAGCACCAGGAAGTCCTGCCAGCTTTGTCCCAACAAAGGTTGCTGAATTTATTGATATAGGTCCTGGAGTCATTTCAGCAATTGTTATAAGGTCTGCGAACTCTGGAAGAGTCATGAGGTGGTGTACATTTACAATTTGATTTTGGATTAGTGGAATAGCTGCATATCCACCACCGACACTAAATAATCCAACTTTTATAAAACTAAAAAATAATAAGGTAATCATATTATAACCTCCCAGCTACTTGTTTTTTTGATTTTTTCATTTCTACAAAAAGATTTCCAAAACCTACAGCAACACACAACAAGATCACTGTCATTGCACTTATTCCGAGTACATATGTCATCACAAAGGCTATAATCATCAAAGATATGTACAATACACTTTTTGTTTTGATTACGTTTTTTGCCAGGTTTATAACTACGTCACATATAACAGCAGCAACACCAGCACGCATTACCATTAATGCAGTTGCGATAATCTGACTTTCCCTAAATTTAACGTAGAACATAGAAATTATAGATATAATTGCAATTGGCGGAATAGAAGTTCCAAGAACAGCAATTACTGAGCCGAGTACTCCCTGCATTCTATATCCTAAAATAACAGAAGCGTTTATAGGAATAGGTCCTGGAGAGGATTGAGATATGGCTGTGATATCCAGCATTTCACTTTCATCAAGCCATTTCAGTTCCTCAACAAATTTTTTCTTCATCAGTGACACTATTACAAAGCCGCCGCCAAAGGTGAAAGCGCTAAGTACAAAAGTAGATTTAAATAACTGCCATAGTATTTTAAAATCTATTTTTTTATTTTTATCCTTCATTCATAAAATCTCCTTATTTATTATAATATTAAAGTACATTAATAGTATAGAAGGGTAGATATATTTAGTAAAATACATATATTTTATTAAAATAATAAGTATTTACCTATATATTCTCTGAGTAGTTTTTTGGATTAAATACATTTCCAATAACTTCTGTAAATATATTTATACAAAAAATATAAACTTTTTATGTAAATTTATCATATTATACGGTATAATATTGAAAATAAAGCAATATATAAATGAAAAAATTATGGAAGTATGGTAGGAGGAAAGTGTATGAAAGAAAAGAGGTATGGTTTATTTACGGCTATAGCTATGATAGTAGGTATAGTAATCGGCTCAGGAATATTCTTTAAGAGTGATAATATTCTAGTAGCCACAGGAGGAAGCATCAGTTTAGGTGTGCTAGTTTTTTGTATAGCCGCAATCGCTATTATATTTGGTAGTCTTACAATAGCAGAATTAGCTTCACGTAATACTGAAGCAGGTGGAATTATAACTTATGCAGAGAGTGCATACAATAAATATATAGCATGTGCAATAGGTTGGTTTCACACATTCTTATATTACCCAACATTAATCGCAGTAGTAGCATGGGTAGCGGGAATTTACATCTGTATGTTGTTTGGAATCAATAGTACATTAGAAACCCAAACTTTAATTGGTGTAGTAGTAATAATTTATATGTATGTATCAAATGTACTGTCAGCAAAGTTGGGAGGATATTTCCAAAATGCATCTACAGTAATAAAAATAATTCCATTAATATTAATAGCAGCTACAGGTCTTATATTTGGTAATGTTGATACTGTTGTAGTATCAGATTTTACAAATATGCAGTCTTTTGGTTGGATAGCAGCAATAGCTCCAATAGCATTTTCTTTTGATGGATGGATAGTTGCTACAAGCATAGGACACGAAATGAAAAAACCAGAAAGAAATCTTCCCAAGGCCTTAGTTATAGCACCGCTATTTATATTGGCAATATATTTATTATATTTTGTGGGTATAAGCAGTTTCTTAGGACCAGATGTAGTAATGCAGATGGGAGATGCTCACGTTGATTTGGCTGCAAATAAAATATTTGGACCTATGGGAGCCAAGATAATAGTAACTTTCGTTGTAATCTCAATTTTAGGAACTGTTAATGGACTTACTATGGGACACATCAGAATGCCTTATTCTTTGTCAATTAGAGGAATGTTCCCAAATTATAAGAAGTTTTCTAAGATGAATGAAAGGCTTATTATGCCAGTTAATTCATCTATTATAGCTTTTGTGATAACTTGTGTATGTATGGTTATTCACTATTTAACTCAAAAATTCTCAATGCTTCAGAATGCAGATATATCAGAGATATCTATAACAATTAATTATGTTTTATATATTCTTTTATATGTTAAAGTATTCAGAATGGGATGCAGCAAAGAGATAAAGGGAGTATGGAAGGGAATTATAAATCCTATATTTGCTACAATAGGCTCTCTTATAATATTATTTGGAAGTATGAGCAATCCATTGTTCCCATTATACACTCTTATATGCGGATTACTTCTTGTAGCATCAGTTCTATTCTGGAAGTATCAAAGCAAGAATGTTGATATAGAAGAAAATATCACTAGATAGTTTTATAAATTTATCTTTAAGAAAAAAGACTCATTATAAAGTAAAATACATCGCAAATGTTAGAGAAGATATACCTAGCATTTGGGGTGTATTTTTATTTTATAAATAAAATTTTAAATTATAGAAAAATATATAAATACTTATAAAAATATATTGACTTAATTTGGATAAAAGAATATACTTATCATAAGTTATTAATTAATAATAATTATTAGTTAATTAAATTTTGAAGGAGGGGTTTATAATGATAAATGGAAATTGGGACGGATTTAGAGAACTTGTTTTAATAGATAAAGTACAGGAATGTTCGGATATAGTATCATTTTACTTTAAGGCAAAAGATGGCGGTAAGCTGGCAGTTCACAAGGCTGGTCAGTTTTTACCTTTTAAGATAAAGACAGAAGATCCAAAGTATAAGGAAGTGATGAGAACTTACAGTTTATCAAATTATCCTAATGATTCAGTATATAGGATAAGTGTAAAGAAGGTTGAAGGAGGACTTATGAGCACTTTTCTTCATGAAAAATTAAACGTAGGAGATTCTATTGAAGCCATGGTTCCTACGGGGATTTTCACTATTAAAGAGTCCTCAAAATCAAGACCTATAGTTTTGATATCAGGAGGAATAGGTGTTACTCCGCTACTATCAATGCTTTATGAAGAATCAAAAGGAAATAAGAATATTCACTTCATTCAAGCCGTGCAAAACTCAAAGATACACCCATTCAAAGATGAGATTGAATCAACATCTAAGATAATGGGAACGAAGAATACTGTGTTTTACTCAAAACCTTTAGAAGAAGACACGCTAGGAGTGAACTATGATTTTGAGGGAAGAGTGACAAAAGAATGGATAAAAGAAAATCTTTCTTTGGAATCAGACTTTTATTTCTGTGGACCACCTCCATTTATGAAAGGACTAGAAAGTTCACTTTTAGAGCTAGGAGTAGATAAGGACAGAATCAATTACGAATTCTTTGGTTAGAAATAATAAAATCAATATAGAGGAGGATAGAAATATGAATATTTTAGAAAAAAGCATAAGAGATAAGGTAGTTATAGTAACTGGTGGCACTAGAGGTATAGGCTTAGCAACTGTAAAAGCATTCCTTGATAATGGAGCAAGAGTAGCTCTTTGTGGGTCAAGACAGGAAACAGTAGATAAGGCTATAGGAGAACTAATGGGAATAAATCCTGAATACAGTGTCAAAGGTTTTGCACCAAATCTTATGAATATGGACGAAATTTCAGATATGATAAGCAAAGTTATTGAGGAGTGGGGTAAGGTAGATGCCCTTATAAATAATGCAGGGATAAGTGATAGTAAATCGATTTATGATCAAGATGATGCTCATTTTGCAAAGATAATGGATTTGAATGTTCAAGCTGTTTTTAACTGTTCAAAGGTAGTAGCAGAAAGGATGAGAGAAAATCACTCAGGAGTTATCTTGAACACAAGTTCAA
Organism: Clostridium sp.; assembly: GCA_022773025.1. Taxonomy (GTDB): domain Bacteria; phylum Bacillota; class Clostridia; order Clostridiales; family Clostridiaceae; genus Clostridium_X. The sequence goes on from JALEZF010000086.1 coordinate 8,413, forward strand.
TGGTAAGCTTATACGGTCAAAGAGCTGGAGTGGGATATCCTACTTCGAAATTTGCTGTAAATGGACTTACAAAATCATTAGCTAGAGAATTAGGAAGAGATGGAATAAGGGTTAATGCTATAGCTCCAGGAGTTATAGAAACAGATATGGTAGCAGCTCTTGAACCTAGTATAGTTAAGAGATTAGCTGAAGGAGTTCCAGTTGGAAGACTTGGAAAACCAGAAGACATAGCAAATGCATTTTTATTCTTAGCCTCCGATATGGCCTCTTATATAAGTGGTGCAGTACTATCAGTTGATGGAGCCATAGTAAGCTAATATTATAAATAAAGTCTACAGAGAAGATGCCTTATTGTGTTAGGGCATCTTCTTTGATTTTTGTTTTATTTGGAGATACATTTGTTTTTACCAGTTTCATAAACACATCTGGTGTTATAACCTTCACCTTAGGATTTTCATTAAGCTTTGAAATTACAGTTTGGACGGAGTCTAAGGTCTTGCTCCAAACATGTACATAAACAAAAGTGTAGGAATTAGGGTCATTTGCATTTGTATAACCGAGATTAACTCTACTGTTTATGGTATCTATCAGTTGATTTTCCTCTTCAAGGCCACTCCAAAGAAGATCACGACATGAAACTACAGGTTTATCTTTAGACCAGATTATCTCACCTTTATAGTCATTGTGCTTTGCATAGTTTAGGTAGAAGAGGCCGTCTATGTTTGAGTGGATAGTATATTTATCCCACGAATCTGTTTTGTAGAAGGAATCATCATCAAGTATGACAACATAGTTCTGATCCACTTTTTTCATATATGTATTTAATTCACTAGTAAAGTTATCTAACTTTGTCATAGGAAACTGACTTGGATAGATATAGCCAGTTCCAGATGGTGGTGCTACAAAGTAATCACCATATTTTGAAGTACTGGCAGCTTTGTAATATTCATCAAAAACTGTGGGAGCCAAGTAATAAAGAGAAGGACTTATCAATGACTATGGAATCTTTTAATGATGCCAGTGAACAGGCATTATTTATAGATGGAGCATTTGAACTGCTATATGCTACGTAGCCCTTCACATAGGATTTGAATTTTTTAAGGAGTTTCCAAGGATCTTTGTACTCTCTTCCTTGCTCATATCATTTTCAGATATTACATATAAATGTTTTGGAATAATAGAACTTTTGATAAAATAAGGCTCCCTTTAGCAAGTGTCCTCACTGGTAGCCATGATTTTGGAGCATATAGGAATAGGCATTGAAAAACATAATATAATTAATAATACTAAAGAGTAAACTTTAAATAAATTTTTCATGATTTTATACCCCGCTTGAATTTATAGTTTATTAACCATTATACTTAGTTATAAATAAAGATTTTATACAAAGGGAGAGAAATATGAAATTTAGGGGATACACCATAGTAACGGATATGGACGGAACTCTTTTGAACAGCAGAGGAAAATTATCTGATGAGAATATAGGAGCAATAAAAGAATTTATCGCCCAAGGCGGAAATTTTACTGTAGCTACGGGTCGTATGTTGCCTTCAGTGGAACGATTTTTGGACAGGATAAATCTTACTTTACCAGCAATTGTTTATAATGGCACAAAGATATATGATTTCAAAACAAGAGAAACTATATTTCAAATATTTTTAGAGGAACATAGAAAATCAGTAATAAAGAAAATCTCAGAGAGGAATCCATCTCTCGGTATAGAGGTCTATGCAGATGAGACTATATATATCTATAGGTCGTGTAAGCACACCGAGAGGTTTTCAAAGACTGGATATGACGTCATATATGATGTGAAGGATGATTTGTTTCAGAAAAACTGGGCTAAGGTTCTTATAATAGGTGAAAAAGAAGAAATGGATCTATTGGAAAATATATATGCTGAGGAATATGAAGAGGGACCCATAGTGAGAACAGGAGATAGATACTTAGAATTAGCACCTTATAATACATCTAAAGGGCATGCTTTGGAAGTGCTATGTCATAAGTTAGACATAGACAAGTCTAAGCTTATAACCATCGGCGATAATATGAATGATTCGGAACTTCTAAAAGTAGGAAACTTTGGATTCTGTGTAGAGAATGGGACAGAAAGGCTAAAAAAGGAAGCCAAGTATATAGCACCATCAAATGATAATCATGTCATGGAATATATAATAAAAAATATCATTAACTTTAAAACTGTATAATTTGCATGAAAGTTACATCTAATATATAAGAAAGTAAAAAACGTAGGAGGAATATTAGATGAACTACATATTGTTTTTCCTTGTAGTGCTTACGACAAATATAATTCAAGGAATAACAGGCTTTGCAGGAACAGTTTTAGCTATGCCTTTTTCAATTATGCTTTTGGGTATAGATGTAGCAAAGCCAGTGCTTAACATAGTTACAATTGTTGCATGTGGAATAATAGTTATAAAGTCTTATAAGCACATAGTTTGGAACGAGTTTTTTAAGATGTCTGTAATAATGCTTATAGGCGTTTTTATAGGAGAGTATCTTTATAGCATATTCTCTGTAGATATTCTATTGACTATATATGCGGTTTTTGTAATAATAATAGCCCTTAAAGGATTATTTGTGACCAAAGAATTTAACTTGGGTGAAGCAGCACTTATAATAATAATTTTAGCAGCAGGTATAATACATGGTATGTTTATTTCAGGAGGACCACTCCTTATCATATATGCTGTGAAGAAAATTAAAAGTAAAGAAGAGTTTAGAGCAACTTTATCCCCAGTGTGGATAGTTTTGAATGTTTATATCTTAATAAAACAAATAATAGGGGGGATCATAACCACTGCTATAATGAATACCGTGATTATAGCAATTCCAGCATTACTTATCGGAGTAATAATCGGTAATAGGCTTGCAGAAAAGATGAGCCAAAAAGCATTTTTGAAGTTGTCTTATATTTTACTCTTAATATCAGGGGTTAGTTTAATAATATAAAAAGGATATGGGTTAAAGAGTAAATAAGGGTACATAAATTATCTGTAATATAAAAATCGCAAAGAACTTTAACATAATATCCCTACTTGATATACAGTATATGTATATTATACATTGTTTGTACTATAACATCTTTAGTTGTTATAATAACAGGAGAATGGTCTTCAGGAGTAGAAAGTGCAACTCTTACACTTAATGCATTTACAATGGGACTTGGTAATTTTGGTAAGTACTTCTTAACTGTTACAATGCTTATATTTGGACTTACTACATCTACAGGATGGTATGTTTACTATGAGGTTGTTTTAAGACACTTAGCAAATAAGAATACAAAGATGAAGAATGCTATTTTAAAAGTATTTAAGTATTGTTATCCATTACCAGGATTCATTATGACAGCATATATACTTTATGTTGGAGAAATAAGTATATGGACCTTTGTTGATATAACAAGTGGAATTCCTACATTTATAAATGTTGCTGTAATTTTAGCACTTTCAAAGCAGTATTTCATACTTCTTAAGGATTATAAGGCTAGATACTTAGGAGTTGGAACTGTAGATGAATCTGTGGACATATTCTATGAAGATAAGCTAGCCAAAGAAAAGAGGGAGGTTGCTTAAATGAGGAATATATTCGTAAATGGTGAAGTTTATACTGTTAATAATGGTATGAAAGAGGCTTTTGTGGAGGAAAATGGACGCTTCATTTATGTGGGGGATAATGAAGGTGCACTTGAATTCAAAGAAGAAGGAAGCATAGTTACAGACTTAAATGGCAGATTTGTTACGGCAGGATTTAATGATTCTCATATGCACTTAGTTGGATATGGATATTCTCTTCAAATGATTAAACTTGGAGAGCGTACTTCATCTTTAAAAGACATGAAGGATGCTATAAGAGAGTACATAGAATCTAGAAACTTAAGAGAAAATGAATGGGTAAGGGGAAGAGGATGGAATCATGATTACTTCACTGATGAAAATCGTTTCCCCAATAGATACGACTTAGATGAAGTATCCACAGATTATCCAATATGCATAATTCGTACATGTGGACATACTTGCGTGGTTAATTCAAAGGCGCTAGAGCTTATAGGAATTACTAAAGATACTCCTCAAGTAGAAGGGGGACAATTTGATATAGATGAAAATGGAGAGCCTTTAGGAATATTTAGAGAAAATGCTTTAAATATGATTTATGATAATATACCTGTACCTTCTAAGGAAGAGATAAAGGATATGATAAGAGAAGCTTGTAGCAGCTTGAATTCTTATGGATTAACTTCTGTTCAAACAGATGACTTTATAGTATTCCCTACTATGGATTATGAAGTTATCATAGAAGCATTTAAGGAATTAGAGAATGAAGGTAAACTTAATGTAAAAGTTTATGAACAAGCTCAGCTTGTAAATATGGAGCTTCTTAGAGGTTTTATTGAGAAGGGATATAACACTGGAGTTGGAAGTGACTACTTCAAAATAGGACCATTAAAGCTTTTAGGAGACGGTTCATTAGGAGCGAGAACAGCGTATCTTAGCGCTCCATATGCAGATGATCCAAGCACTTCAGGAATATCTGTTTATACTCAAGAGCAGTTTGATGAAATGATAGGTTACGCTAATGCTAATGGAATGCAGGTTGCAGTTCATGCTATAGGAGATCAAATCATGGTAATGATAGTAAAGGCTATAGAAAAAGCATTAAAGGAGAATCCAAGAGAGGATCATCGTCATGGAATAGTTCACTGTCAAATAACTACAGAAGAGCTTATAAACAAATTTAAGGAATTAGATCTTCATGCTTATGTACAATCTATCTTTTTAGATTATGATATAAATATAGTAGAAGATAGAATAGGAAAAGAACGAGCAAAGACAACTTACAATTTTAAAACTCTTATGAATAACGGAACTAAAGTTTCCAATGGATCGGATTGTCCAGTAGAACTGCCAAATGTTCTTAATGGAATACAATGTGCAGTTACAAGAATGACTTTAGATGGAACGAAAGGACCTTTCTTAAAGGAGGAAGCTCTTTCTATAGAAGAGGCTATTCAGTCATACACTATAATGGCAGCTCATGGTTCTTTTGAAGAAAATAATAAGGGTTCAATAGAGTGTGGAAAGTGTGCTGATTTTGTTGTATTAGATAGAAATCTATTAACAAGTGATGCAGAAACAATAAAAGATATAAATGTACTAGAAACTTACGTAAATGGAAAGTGTGTTTATGGAGGATAAAAAGGTGAAATAGATTCTGATATAAAAAAAGGTTATTTATTTTTTAGAATAAATGACCTTTTTTCTTTAATAATTCTTAAGAGTTTTATAGGGCATTTCTTAAATTATTAATGGTAATATTTTGATAACAAATAATTTAAGGGGTGTAAGATATGTTCAATTTTATAAAAGAATTCATCAAAAATCCAATGACGGTTGGAGCAGTAGCACCTAGTGGCAAGCATTTAGCTAATAAAATGATAGAAGATATAGATTTTAAAAACTGCAAATGTATAATAGAGTATGGACCAGGTACAGGAGTATTTACAGAAAAAATTATAGCAAGGAAATGTGAAGATACACTATTTTTAGTAATAGAAAAAAATAAAGAATTTTGTGATGAACTAGAGATTAGATATGGATATAAGAAAAATGTTAAAGTAATAAATGATGGAGCAGAAAATATAAAAATGTACTTAGAATTTTATGAGGTAGGAAAAGTGGACTACGTCATATCTGGACTACCATTTACATCACTGCCAAAGATGATAAGCCACATGATATTGGAGAATACTAAAGACATATTAAAGTCAGATGGAAGTTTTATAACTTTTCAATATTCCCTTGTAAAAAGGGAATTTATGAGAGAATATTTTCAAACTATTAATACTAAAAGAGTGATGATAAATTTTCCACCAGCATATGTACTGAGATGCAATTAGTGATTTATATAAAAATTAAATTTTTATAAATTTACCAGTAATAAATAAGTTAATATTAACTCAAAATAGTCTAAAGAGTATCTTTAGGCTATTTTTTAGTATTTTTCTATTACTAAGATGAGAGGGTGATCCTGTGAAAAGGTTAGTTAGAGGGATAATTTTATTTATATACATGGTAGGTTTATTTTTAATTTGTCCTGTAATGGCTGAAGAAGCTAAGGATGAGGAGGTTTATTCTATCACAAGAAAGCAAGATGTACTAACTATGATGATGGCATATCCAGAATATATTACTGACGTTGAAAAAGGTAGTGATGGAAAGGTATTTATAATAACGAAATCAGGAAAGAAGATACTTTATGATGATGAGAAAAAGAAAAATTTTCATGGAAAAATGAATAATTCAGATATTCAAGATATACTAGAAGATCCATATCCACTTCATATGATAGACAGTCTTATGGAGGTAGATAGAGATCCAGGAAGGTTTAGATGCTATGCTTTATTAAATGAGGTTTATGGTTCAAGTCAAAGTCAGGTTTCAAAAAATCTTGTAGGGGTAAGTGCACCATACAATAAATATTTGTTCAATAAGAATAATGGTGCAGCTGAAGCCCTTGGAAAAGCTATGGAGGAGCTCAGAGAAATTGCAAAAGGTAATGGCAAAGTTGCTGGGCTTATTAATCCTATAAATGGCAGCTTTAATTATAGAGTCATATCAGGTACAGGACAGCTAAGTCCTCATGCTTATGGAATAGCTCTAGATATAAACAGCAATCCAAGTGACTATTGGAAGTGGTCTAGCAGAGAAGCAGGAGAGAAGAGGATGAAATACTACCCAAAAGAGCTTGTTGAAACCTTTGAAAAACATAATTTTGTCTGGGGAGGAAAGTGGGGACATTTTGATATTCTTCATTTTGAATATAGACCTGAGATAATCATTAAAGCACAATATTTTCAAAATGGATCATTTACAAAAGATAAGTGGTTTGGAGATATAACAATGAATGAGGATATAAAATCTTATATAAAAAAGATTAATGCCGCACTGGATTAATAAGAGCAATAGTATAATCAGGAGGACATTTATGAGATCAAAGTATAGCATTAAAAAATTAATATTATGCAAATATGTAATTATAGTATTATCAATGATTATGTCCATGAATTTTTTTAGTATAAAAGCTTATGGAGCTGAAAAGGTAGATGATGAGGTTAAGGGTGAAATAAGAAGCTTTATAGAGAAGGTAATAGCCGAAAGAAATAAGGCAATAGTGACAAATGAACCTGAAAATATAAAGGCTGTATATGATGTGAGCACTAAGTTCGGTCAGTGGGCCTACGAGAGTGAAGAAAAAAAGATGATTTATCTCCACAATTGGGAACAGAAACAAGGTGTGAAATTTACAGAGATAGTTCCTATGGTATTTATAACTAGGATAAGTGGAACTGATAATGGATTTAAGGTTAACTTTACTTGCTCTACAGAGTATAGATATGTATATGAAGATAAACCTGAAGAGGTTAATAGAGCTAGAATAGGTACATATCATGTTCAGACATTGGTAAACAAGGATGATAAGCTATTAATATCAAAGGAATGGTATACTGATCCTTTTGCTGATTCCTTGAATTTAGAAAAATTAAAGGTAGATGATGTTAAGAATTATATACTATCCCAAGGTCCTAGGGATTTTTCTAATTTAAATGACAAGAGAAGACGACTTAAAGAATATGCTGATAGATATTGCGGAGCAGCAGAAGAAGAACAATATGGATTCAAGTACAATAAGGCTTATAGAAACTTCAATCCTGAAGGAGGGGACTGTGCAAATTTTGCATCTCAGTGTCTTCACGAAGGTGGAAAGTTTAAAAAGACTGGAGGTTGGAATTACAATAAAGGTGACGCCTCAGCCACTTGGGTTAATGCAGATAAATTTAAAGATTACTGGGTATATAGCGGAAAGGCATCAGTGCTTGCTTATGGAAATTATGAGAAGGTATATAAAGCATCCTATAAACTATTACCTGGTGATTTCGTAGCGTATGAAAAGAAAGGTGATGTTAAGCATATCTCAATGGTGACTAACGCAGATTCAAGAGGCTACGCATTGGTTACATGCCATAATACTGATAGAAATGATGTTCCATGGGATTTAGGTTGGAGTGATAAGGATATAAAGTTTTGGTTAGTGAGAGTGCATTTTCCAAACTAAAATATAAATTGGGCAATAAAATATTTTACTGCCCAATTTTTTTACATAAGATACGCTTGTCCAAATGCAATTGCTATAAATATTTTTTTCATCAAATAAAAAATAATAAATGTTACAAGTCCATAGGAAATGTAAGAGGCATCTCTATCATAGTATTTTATATCCTGTATTGACCAAAGTAGATAGACAAGAGTTATTATTAAGGCTACTTTAGAGAAATTCGTAAAAAGATAAATTAAAGTAAATAGTGCTATGAATATTAGAGCTCCTATTAGTGGAAGAATACCAAAAAAACTCGATATGATTATTACTTCAAAAATTCCAAGCTGAAATAAAATCATGATTTTCTCCTTTGTATAAAAACATTTTTTATTTTATTATACAGGAAAATTTAAGTGAAAAAAACAACCACCCTACTTATTTAGGGTGGTTGTTTTTGTCAGTTTGTTGAAAAACCCCCTGTTTAAAAACAGAGGGTTTTTCTATTATTAGTTGTGGATAAAATTTAAGATTAAAAATATTATCGAAATTAATAATATAATATGAAAATAACAAA
>JALEZF010000021.1 GCA_022773025.1 Clostridium sp.
CTATGCAATCTAAGTAAATTCAAGTATTTAAGTCATAAACAGAAATTAGTTCAATTTGTTATTGCAATTTATAATTATTTTTAATTATTAAATCATGAAAAACTTGATATAATGAAATAGCATAGTAGGTACTGCTGTGCTAATGATTTATATAGTATTGATAAAGGAGAATCTGTATGATATTAAACAAACCTTTAGAACAGTGGCTTAAGGAATTCCCCATAATTAATGACCTCATTGATTTGAAGGAAACCATTTGGATTAATCCAAAGAAGGTGTCTTGTGAGGAGGCAATGAAAACTTCAACTATAAGTTTAGATGATGTGCTTGATGCTTCTAATAGGCTAGAAAGATTTGCACCATATTTGGCATTAGTATTTCCTGAAACTTCAGCAATGAATGGAATAATAGAATCACCTTTAGTAGAAATACCAAAGATGAAGACTGCCTTAGGAAAAGAAATAGAACAAGATATCCAAGGTAAAATCATGTTAAAATGTGACAGCCACCTTCCTATATCAGGTTCAATAAAGGCTAGGGGTGGAATCTATGAAGTCTTAAAACATGCAGAAACTATAGCCCTTGAAAGTGGAATGTTAAAGATTCAAGATAATTATGAAATTTTGGCAGAGGAAAGGTTCAAAGAATTATTTTCTAAGTATTCCATTGCAGTTGGATCTACAGGAAACCTTGGATTATCCATAGGTATAATGAGTGCAAAACTTGGTTTTAAAGTATATGTTCATATGTCATCGGATGCAAGACAATGGAAAAAGGATATGCTTAGAAGCAAAGGCGTAAATGTAATTGAATATGATGATGACTATAGTTTAGCTGTAACAGAGGGGCGTAAGCAGGCTGAAAAAGATCCATACTGTCACTTTGTAGATGATGAGAACTCTAAAGATTTATTTTTAGGGTATGCAGTGGCAGCTCTTCGCCTTAAAAAACAATTAGAGGAGAAAAAAATAGTAGTGGATAATGACCATCCTCTGTTTGTTTATCTTCCATGTGGAGTAGGAGGAGGCCCAGGAGGAGTTGCCTTTGGAATAAAGCTTATATTTGGCGATTCTGCTCACTGCTTCTTTGCAGAACCAACACATTCACCTTGCATGACGCTGGGACTTGCTACAGGGTATCATGATAAAGTAAGCGTGCAGGATTTTGGAATTGACAATAAAACCGCTGCTGATGGTCTTGCAGTAGGAAGGGCTTCAAGCTTTGTAGGCAAGATAATAGAGCCGTTTATAAGTGGAAGCTACACATTAACTGACGAAAGAATGTATCATTATTTAGCTATGCTTACAGATGAAGAGGATATAAAACTAGAACCTAGTGCATTAGCAGGAATGAAAGGCTATGAAAATATAGCTGATACAGATAAAGGAAAAGCATATATCGAAAGAGAAAATATAAAAGACCATATGGATTTAACCACTCATATAGTTTGGGCAACAGGAGGAAATATGGTTACAGAAGACATAATGAAAGAGTACTATAAAAAAGGAAAAGAGATTTAGGAGGAATTAATAATGGCAGAAATATCAAATACAAAAATATTTACTTTTTACAAGCAGATAGAAGTACCACAAAATTTAATAAGGTTTATAAACCAAGGAGAAAGTGCCCTTTTTGGAGTTAAGACTTTTAGAGATGCAGCTATATTTACAGATAAGAAGATATTAATATGTGATAAACAAGGTATAACAGGCAAGAAGGTTGAATATTTTGCGATTCCTTACAGCAAAATAGTTACTTATGCTATAGAAACAGCAGGAAATTTTGACTTAGATGCAGAGATAAAGCTTACACTTCCAGGTGGAGTGAATATAGAATTCCAATTTATCAAAGATAGAAATATGGATGAACTTTTATTTAAGGTATTTAATACTATAGATACTTATGTAGCTAGATAGGATTAAAAAAGTAGCAGATAGAGTTAATTAAACACTATCTGCTACTTTTTTTGAGGGTAAATATTATATTATACTTCAAGCATATTTAGAATTTTTGAGGTTATCTGAGCATACTCAAGATTTCCTCGGTCTCTAGGTCTATCCATTTTTATGTCTATGATTTCTCTTATTGTTCCTGGGTTTTTACCCATGACTATTATTCTATCAGCTAGGTATACAGCTTCATCAACTGAATGAGTAACGAATAATATGGTTTTTTTATTTTTTTCCCATATATTTAAAAGCTCTCTTTGAAGAAGAATTCTAGTATAGGCATCTAAGGCACCAAAGGGCTCATCCATAAGAAGAACGTCAGGATTATTTGCTAAGGCTCTTGCAATAGCAACTCTTTGTTGCATACCACCAGAAAGCTCATAAGGATATGCTTTTTCAAACTTGTCCATGTTTATCATATTGAGATATTTGCGAGCTATATCCCTTCTTTCATTTTTACTTAAGCCTTTAAATTCAAGACCTAAGGCGATATTGTCTAGAACTGTTCTCCATTGAAGAAGAGAATAGTTTTGGAATACCATTCCTATATCAGAAGTTGGCGCAGTAATTTCTTTACCTTTGTATGTAACATGACCTTCTGTGGATTTTTCTAAACTTGCTATGATTCTGAGCATGGTAGATTTTCCACAGCCAGAAGGACCGACTATGCATATAAAATCATTTTCTTTAATTTCTAAATTAATATTTTTTAAAGCATTAACTTCTATGTTGCTATTAGTTTTAAAGGTTTTATTTAGATTTTTAATCTCTATACAATTCTCCATGATTTCACTTCCTATCTTATTTTATTCTGCCATGAGAAGTGTCTTTTCTCTATAATTCTATATATATAATCCAAGGAAGCTCCAATAACCCCTATGCAAGTTACACCTGTTATTACTAAATCAGTTCTTCCAAGTTCATAAGCATGGGTTATAAGATAGCCTACTCCAGACAAACTTCCAGGAAGCATTTCTGCAGAAACTAAACATGACCAAGCTATTCCAAGTCCCGTCCTAAGTCCTGTTATTATAGTTGGAGCAGAGGCTGGAAGAAGTATTTTTAGGAATATATCTCTTTCGCTGGCACCTAAGACCTTTGCTGATTCTATTAATGTTTGAGGAACAGTTTTTACGGCAAATACTGTATTAGTAAGCACAGGAAAGAAGGTTCCAAGGCCTATTATAAATACCATTGAAAATTTAAAATTATTTAGAAAAGCTTGCATCTGTCCACCAGGAAGGTTAAAAATAGTGGCAAAGCTTGAAACACCAAACCATGCTAGCACTAGTGGAACCCATGCTAAAGGAGGAATTGGTCTAAATATATTTATAAAGGTGTTAAATAATCCATAAACTTTATTTTTGTATCCCATAAGAAGTCCTAAGGGAATAGCTAGAACAACTCCAGCAGTATATCCTAAAATAACCCTTATAAGACTTACAAAAATATTTGTAGGAAGAGAACCAAGACCGATAAAATCTTGAGTTGCATGAGCGAAATTGTTTAGTACTGATGATATTTTAGGTAGAATTACTTCATTACCTATTTTATTTGCAAGAACTCCCCACAGAATTAAAAACATTATAGGAACTATAAGTCCATATAGGATATTTTTGAAATCTTTAGTTTTCACTTAACTTAGCCTCACTTTCAAAAAAGCTTCCTAATGATATTAGGAAGCTGTCAAAATTACTTGTTATCTAAATATCTAAAGTCAAAGGACTTTTCTTTAACCTTATCAAAGCTTAAGCCTTTTAATTCTCCATTAAACTTGTTCATCTCGTTTAATTTTTTAACATAGATTTCTATTCCATTTAGCCATTTATCAGATGGAGTAGTGAAAAAGTTTATTTGGCATTTTTTTATAGTATCAGCAGACACGCCAATTACTTCAGACATTATTTTTGCAACCTCATCTTTATTTTCTGAGCAGTATTTTGCATTTTCACTAACTAGTTTTGTAAGAGCTTTTGTAACTTCTGGATAATCATTTATAGCCTTATCTGATGCTGCAAATACACAGCATGGGAAGTCTGTCCATTGTCCATCTTCAGGAAAATCCTTTAGGGTTAAAGCAATTTCACCAACACCTTTTTCTTCAGCAGCTTCTGGGTGATGAGATGGTCCAACCCAAGCATCTACTTGTTTACTTGTTAATGAAGGAAGCAGATTGTTTGACCCTTTTAAATCTACTAATAATACATTAGCTGAATTATCAGCTGGATCTTCAGTAACCTTTAAGCCTTGAGCTTTTAGTACTGATTCAATAACTATTCTTGGACCACTTACTGGTGAGTGATATCCTATCTTCACAGGAGTTTTGGAATCCAAGATATGTTTCTTTACAGCATCCCAAGTTTTTAAATTACTTCCTTTAGGAAAAACTAAAGCGATACCATCACTTTGAAATGGCGCTGCGATTTTTAGTTTAGCTCCATTATCTATAGCAGTTAAGAAAGCTGTATTAGATCCAAAACCATAATCAACGTGTCCTTGACTCATTAAATTAGCTGTTTCAGAACCACCTTTGCTTATTACAAAATTTAAAGTTGCTATCTTTTTATCATTTTCAATTAATTCAAACTTGTCCTTAGAAAGAGCATTAAGATATACTCCCGATTTTTTGAAGGCATCAGGATTCTTTACTACTACATTCATTACACCTGTGTGCAATTCATTACCCCAACTCATAGTCAATTCTGGAACTGCCTTTTCTGTGTCTTTGCTACTTGTGGAAGCATTATTGCCGCATCCCGCTAAACCAAGCATTATAACTGATGTTAATAACGCTAAAATTTTCTTTTTCATTTTATTTCCCCCATATTGCTTAATAATCTAACAAACAGTTTTATTATATTATTTATGGAAAATATGTCTAATTGTAAAAATGGATTTCAAATTGATGATTTATTTGCTTTTTAAATAGATGATATAAATAAGATAGGAACGACAATAAAAAAATATAAATATGCCTAAAAACACGAAGATTAACTAAAAATTCAATTATTTTTAACAATTATTATGATGCATCATAGAATTGTCAATATTTATTTAAAAGTCTGATTGATAGATTGCAGGTTATTAAAGGAATTAATAATAGAAAAATAAATTTACCATTAAAAATAAATTAATTAAACAAATTTCCTAAGATAAATATAGAAATGCACCCTTTAGTTAATCATTATAAAAATCTCAAAAAAGCTAAAGATATTATTGAAAGAGAGGTGTTATTTATGGGAAAGAAAAATAATAAGAAAAAACACATAAATCATAATCCTCGAGTAGAAAGTGCTAAGGCAACCTTTGGAGATCCAAAGGCTCATGACGATGAATTTACACCACATTTATTTAAACAAAACAGTAAATATTAAGGAATAAGAAAAGAACGAGTGCTAGAGCATTCGTTCTTTTTAGTCATTTGTTAAATCCACTCTAAATACATATTTATCTCCACGAACTATAGAATATGTATATTCTACTAATACGCCTTCTTCATAAGAGAATCTCTCTAGAAGTGTGCAAGGAATTTTAGGTGTAATTCCTAAAAGGTGGCATTGCCAGCTAGTCGGGATAACTGGTCTAAAGGTCTCCATAGCTTTGTCCACTTTTAGTGAATATGTATTAGTTAGATAATTATATAAAGAATCTTTTTCCAATATATCTGTGCTGATTCTATAAAATCTGCTTTTAGGAAGATAGCTTATTTCAATCATAAGAGAAGAATCCTTTGCACTTCTCAGTCTTGTAATTTTATGAAAAAGCTCTCCTTTTTCTCTATTTAAAGTTGAAGCTAAATACTCATCTAAGGCTATCACTTCATAGCTTACAACACTGTTATCTATATAAATATTACTTCTTTTTAGCTCTTCTGTGAAAGAATAGAACTTATATAGTGGCTGTTCGAAGACTTGAGGCTTCACAAAGGTTCCTCTGCCTTGAACTTTGTATATATATCCGCTATTTTGGAGCATTATGAGAGCCTGTCTTATAGTGGAACGGCTTACATGGTAAAGTAAGCAAAGCTCCCTTTCAGAAGGAAGAGAAGAATTCTCAGAGTATTTGCCTTTTTTTATATCGGATAATAGGCTTGAATAGATATTCATGTACAAAGAATTATTACCCATTTAAAGACCTCCATGTAAGTATTTCTATATACATAATATAACATAAAATAATAGTCATTACTATAAAAACCATACCAGTTGCATAATTGGTATGGTTTTTAAAACGTAATAACATCAAGGATTGGGCGTTAATTTCAGAATATATTGAAAGTAATGGGATTAAAAAAATATAATATAGTTGCTTAAAGATTTTCGTTAAAAAATTTTGCATATAGTTTTAATAAAAATAGGGAGATGGGGTTATGGATAAAATTCTTTCAACAAGAGCTATGCTTTTGAAGGCTCAGCAAGAAGGCTATGCAGTGCCAGCTTTTAATATACACAACATGGAGACATTACAAGTTGTAGTAGAAACGGCTGCAGAGATGGGATCACCTGTTATAATAGCGGGAACACCTTCAACAATAACTTACGCAGGAGCAGAGTATATAAAGGCTATGGCAGAAGTTGCTGCTGGAAAGTACAATATACCAATTGCCATTCATCTAGACCACTTTGAAGACATAGAAGAAATAAAGCATGACATAGATGCTGGATTTAGATCATGTATGATTGATGCTTCAAAGGAGGCTTTCGAAAAAAACATAGCTACAGTTAAAGAAGTTGTAAATTATGCTCATAGATTTGACTGCACTGTAGAAGCAGAGCTTGGAAAACTAGGTGGACAAGAAGATGACTTGGTAGTTGATGCAAAGGATGCTATGTATACAAATCCAAAAGATGCAGTAGATTTTGTTAAAGCTACAGGAGTTGACTCCCTAGCTGTGGCAATAGGAACTGCACATGGATTATACAAAGGTGAACCAAAACTTGATTTTGAAAGATTACAAGAGATAAGAAGTATGGTAGATGTACCATTAGTTTTACATGGAGCTTCTGATGTTCCAGATGAACTTGTACAAAAGGCTATATCTTTGGGAATTTGTAAGGTAAATATAGCAACAGACCTTAAGATACCATTTTCTGATGCTGTAAAGAAATACTTCAATGAGCACCCAGAGGCAAATGACCCAAGAAAATATATGACACCAGGAAAAGAAGCTATGAAGAAAATAGTTCAGCACAAGATAAATGTATGTGGAAGTGCTAATAGATATTAAGGAAAATGGTGGTTTAATATGATATTGGTAGTAAATCTTAATGCCTCCGTAGATAAGAGATATGAGATGGCAGATCTTGAAAAAGGTTCTGTAATGAGAGCAGCTCATGTGGAAAATACACCAGGAGGAAAAGGCATACACGTTGCAAATGTAGTTACAAAGTTAAATGAACAGTGTCTAGCTACAGGATTTCTAGGTGGAAAGACTGGAGAGTTCATAGAGGAAAAATTAAAAGAATATAATATAACTCAGGATTTCGTTAAAATTCAAGGAGAAACCAGAGAATGCCTAGCTATAATAACTGATGACTTAGTCCAAACAGAGATATTAGAGCCGGGTCCAGAGGTCACTGAGGAAGAAAAAGATAGATTAATTGAAAAATATAAAGAGCTTTTAAAGTCCTGTGATATGGTAGTAGCATCAGGTAGTATGCCTAGAAATGTTCCAAAGGACTTTTACAAAACATTAATTGAAATTGCACATTCATATGATAAGAAATTTCTATTAGATACCAGTGGAGATTCCTTAAGGCTTGGAATGGAAGCGAAACCATTCTTCATAAAGCCAAACAAGGATGAGATTGAGGCTCTTACTGGAAGAAAAGTTCAAAGTGATGAAGATGTCATAAGAGAAATAAAAGAACTTCAAGGTAAAGGAATCGAGCTTGTAGCAGTATCCTTAGGCTCAAAAGGAGCTATGGCTGGATACAAAGGAAAGATATATAAGGTGACACCTCCTAAGGTAAAGGCAGTAAATCCTGTAGGTTCAGGAGATTCCTTCGTTGCAGGAATAGCTGTTGCAATGGAGAGGGGATATTCTATAGAAGAGGTTTTAAGATACGCTTCTGCCTGTGGAACGGCAAATGCCATGGAAAAGGAAACTGGCAGTGTACAGAAGGAAGTTGTAGAAAGCCTACTAAAGGACGTAGAGGTCATAACAATAGTTAATTAAGTTAAAAGTTAAGAGTTAAGTTAAGATCTAAGAGTTATAAGAAAAATTAACAGATGAAAAGTTTTTAAAATATTTGGTAAGGCAGTGATGCTTTTGAGGATTTAAGAATCCTTGATCATCGCTGTCTTTCATTTTTTTGAGTAAAAATATAGAGATGTTAGGATGAATGATGAAATTTGTTTTTGAAAAAGCACACCAAGGGATTGTTTTAGATTTTAAAATCTTTATACAATCTTAATGCTAGCATATATAACTCTAACACCATCTTAATTTCTTTTTCTCTATAATTAAATCCGTAGGAGAGGAGGCCTTGGATTTATGGGGATTATTATTAAATGTATAGGATTAATAGCTTTAGGTTTATTTATTTATCTTTGTTACATTTTATTGAAGGGAGATAAGGAGTAATGAATGCATTATTACAATATGTATTATATTTAGCAATTCTAGTGGTATTTGCCATCCCTCTTGGAAAATATATAAGTAAGGTGATGGATGGTGAGAAGGTATTTTTATCGAAGATACTTTCACCCATAGAAAATTTCATATATAAAATAATGAAAGTAGACAAGAAGGAAGATATGACATGGAAGAAGTATGCTGTGTCAGTAATCTTTTTTAGTATTTTTGGGTTTATAATATTATTTTTATTAAATATATTTCAAGGGGTGTTGCCACTTAATCCAGAGGGAATTGAAGGGACAAGCACTCACTTAGCATTTAACACAGCAGCAAGTTTTGTAACTAATACAAACTGGCAGGCTTATTCTGGAGAAAGCGGATTAAGCTATCTAGTTCAGATGTTAGGTATTACAGTACAAAATTTTGTATCAGCTGCAACGGGAATAGCAGTACTATTTGCTTTAATAAGGGGATTCACAAGAGTGAAGGAAAAAGGCTTAGGAAGCTTTTGGGTGGATCTTACAAGAAGTACAGTATATGTTTTAATACCACTTTCAATGGTGATGTCTTTAGTTTTAGTATCACAAGGTGTAGTTCAAAATATGAATTCTTATGAAGAAGTTCAGCTAGTAGAACCAATAACCCTTGAAGATGGCACGGTGATTACTAAACAGATAGTTCCACAAGGACCAGCAGCAAGCCAAATCGCTATCAAACAATTAGGAACGAACGGTGGTGGATTCTTTGGAGTTAATTCAGCTCATCCATTAGAAAATCCAACTCCATTTTCAAATATGGTGGAGATGCTTTCTATACTTTTAATACCAGCAGCTTTATGCTTCTCCTTTGGACGTAGTATTAAGGATAAGAAACAAGGAAAGGCAATTTTTATTGCAATGTTTATAATGCTAGTAACTGCTCTTGCTGTCATAGCAGTAAATGAAGCAAATGCTACACCACAGCTTGCACAAGGCGGAGTCGTAGATATTTCCACCGTAGGTCAATCAGGTGGTAATATGGAAGGCAAGGAAACGAGATTTGGTATTCCTGGGTCCAGCACTTGGTCAGCTTTTACAACGGCAGCATCAAATGGATCAGTAAACTCAATGCATGATAGCTATACACCGTTAGGTGGAATGGTAACGATGATTCTAATGCAGCTTGGAGAAGTGGTTTTTGGAGGAGTGGGCTGTGGACTATATGGAATGCTTGCTTTTGCAATAATCGCAGTATTCATAGCAGGACTTATGGTAGGTAGAACGCCAGAATATCTAGGCAAGAAGATAGAGCCATATGAAATAAAAATGGCAATGCTCGTATGTCTTGCAACTCCTATATCAGTTCTTATAGGAAGCGGTATGGCATCATTAGTTCCATCCGTTGCAGGCAGTTTAAATAATGGAGGAGCTCATGGATTCTCAGAGATGCTTTATGCGTATTCTTCAGCAGGCGGGAATAATGGATCAGCCTTTGCAGGATTCGTAGCAAATACACCATTTATAAATATAACAATAGGTTTAATAATGTTATTTGTAAGATTTGTACCTTTAGTTGCAACACTTGCTATTGCAGGATCTTTAGTTCAAAAGAAAAAAGTTGCAGTCAGTGCAGGAACACTGCCAACTCACAACGCATTATTCATAGGATTACTCATATTTGTAGTTCTTCTAGTAGGTGCATTGAGCTTCTTCCCAGCACTTGCATTAGGACCAATAGCGGAATTCTTTCAAATGAGTTTATAGAAGGGGGAGATAGATATGAAGAAGGAAAAATCCCTAGTTGATAAGAGTATGATGAAAAGAGCTATAAAGGATTCATTTGCTAAATTAAATCCTAAGACTCAAATTCAAAATCCTGTAATGTTTATAGTTTATATAGCTTCAATATTAACCACGATTTTATATATTGTAGCCTTATTTGGGATAAAAGATAATTCACCTAGCTTCATATTAGGTATAGCAATATTACTTTGGTTCACTGTTATCTTTGCTAATTTTGCAGAGGCAATAGCAGAGGGGAGAGGTAAAGCACAAGCAGATGCACTTCGTGCCTCAAAGAAGGATGTATCAGCTAATAAAATACCTTCAATTGAAGAAAAGACTAAAATAAAGAAAGTTAACTCAACAGAATTAAGAAAAGGTGATTTAATTATAGTTAGTGCTGGTGAGCAGATACCAGCAGATGGAGATGTAGTAGAGGGCGCAGCTTCAGTAGATGAAAGTGCTATTACAGGAGAATCAGCTCCAGTAATCAGAGAAAGCGGTGGAGATAGAAGTGCAGTAACAGGTGGAACAACTGTAACTTCAGACTGGATTGTCATAAAGGTCAGCAACGATCCAGGTGAAAGCTTTATGGACAAGATGATAGCTATGGTAGAGGGAGCAGCTAGAAAGAAAACGCCTAATGAAATTGCACTTCAAATCCTATTAGTAGCTTTGACAATCATATTTTTAATTGTAACTGTATCGTTATATGCTTATTCAGAATTCTCATCTAAGCAGGCAGGAATGGTAAACAGTACTTCGGTGACATCACTACTAGCATTATTAGTATGTCTTGCACCAACAACAATAGGTGCATTGCTATCATCCATAGGTATCGCTGGTATGAGCAGATTAAATCAAGCAAATGTACTAGCTATGAGCGGAAGAGCAATAGAAGCAGCTGGTGATGTAGATATACTAATGCTTGATAAAACAGGAACTATCACATTGGGAAACAGACAAGCTAGTGAATTTATCCCAGTAGATGGAGTAGACAAGAAAGAACTAGCTGATGCAGCACAATTATCATCCTTAGCAGATGAAACCCCAGAAGGTAGAAGCATAGTTATATTAGCAAAGGAACAGTTTGGTATAAGAGAGCGTAATATGAGCTCTCTAAATGCAAAGTTCATTCCATTTACAGCAAAGAATAGGATGAGTGGAGTTGACTTTTCAGGAAATGAAGTTAGAAAAGGTGCAGCAGATGCTATTAAGAGATATGTAGAAGACCATGAGGGAAAATTCTCAAAGCAATGTGAAGAGGAAGTAAAGAAGATTGCCAATGTTGGGGGAACTCCTCTAGTTGTAGCAAAGAACGGCAGGGTTTTGGGAATAATCCACTTAAAGGATATAGTAAAAAAAGGTGTAAAAGAAAAGTTTGCTGACTTAAGAAAGATGGGTATTAAAACCATAATGATTACAGGAGATAATCCTCTTACAGCGGCAGCTATAGCAGCGGAAGCAGGAGTAGATGATTTCTTAGCAGAGGCTACTCCAGAAGGAAAGCTTGATATGATAAGAAACTTCCAAAAGCAAGGACACTTAGTTGCAATGACAGGTGATGGTACTAATGATGCTCCAGCATTAGCACAAGCTGATGTGGCAGTTGCAATGAATACTGGAACTCAAGCAGCTAAGGAAGCTGGGAATATGGTAGATCTAGATTCATCACCTACAAAACTAATTGATATAGTACGTATAGGAAAGCAACTTCTTATGACAAGGGGAGCACTTACTACATTTAGTATAGCAAATGACGTAGCAAAATATTTTGCAATAATTCCACCACTATTCATAGGACTTTATCCTCAATTAAATAAATTAAACATCATGGGATTACAAAGTCCAGAAAGTGCAATTTTCTCAGCTGTTATATACAATGCATTAATCATTATTGCATTAATCCCTCTTGCATTAAAAGGAGTTAAGTATAGA
The DNA here is from genome assembly GCA_022773025.1 of Clostridium sp. Classification (GTDB taxonomy): domain Bacteria; phylum Bacillota; class Clostridia; order Clostridiales; family Clostridiaceae; genus Clostridium_X. The sequence continues at coordinate 12,228 of JALEZF010000021.1, forward strand.
GAAGTTCCAGCAAGCAAACTTTTATCAAGAAACTTGATCGTATATGGTATTGGTGGACTTATAGCTCCGTTTGTAGCAATCAAAATCATAGATGTAATAATCACAACTATTGGATTGGTTTAGGAGGTAACAAATATGAAAGTAGCAAAGAAAGCTTTAATATGTATCGTAGTATTCACATTACTTTGTGGAGCTGTATATCCAGTAGTGATTATCGGTGCTTCACAATTATTGTTTAAAGATAAAGCTAATGGTAGTATCATAGAGGTTAATGGTGAAAAGTATGGAAGCATATTATTAGGACAACAATTTACTGGAGATAAATACCTATGGGGTCGTATAATGAATATAGATACTGAGACTTTTAAAGATGGTGAGGGCAATGCAGTAATGTACTCATCACCATCAAATTTAAGTCCAGCTAGTGAGGAGTATGAAACTCTAGTAAAAGAAAGAGTTGAAAAGATAAAATCTTCAAATCCAGATGTAAGTGAAGAAGCTATACCAGTAGATTTGGTTACTTCATCAGGAAGTGGACTCGATCCACATATATCAGTGGCGGCAGCAGATTATCAAATTGAAAGAGTTGCTAAGGCTCGCAATATGGAACCAGATGAGGTTAAGGATATAATTGAAAAATATACTGAAGGAAGAACCTTTGGTGTATTTGGAGAAGAAAGAGTAAATGTATTGGAAGTCAATCTAGCTTTAGATGGAATATTAAAATAAAGAGGTGCAGTAGATGGGTGAAAATCGTCCAACCCCTGAGGAACTATTAAAAAAAATAAATAGCTCTAACAGGGATGAGAAAAAGGGAAAGCTTAAAATTTTCTTTGGATATGCCGCAGGTGTGGGAAAAACTTATGCCATGCTTGATGCAGCACATGCAGCAAAAAAATCTGGGATTGACGTAGTAGTGGGGTATGTAGAACCACATACAAGGCCTGAAACTTTATCATTACTAAAGGGTCTTGAGATGCTTCCACCACTAAAAATTCATTACAGAAATATAAAGTTAAATGAATTTGACATAGATAGTGCATTAAAGAGAAAACCTGAGCTTATCATAGTAGACGAACTCGCCCATTCAAATGCAGGGGGGCTAAGGCACAAAAAGAGATATAGTGACATTGAGGAACTTCTTAATGCAGGAATAGATGTTTACACAACAGTAAATGTCCAGCATATTGAAAGTTTAAATGATATAGTAGCATCTATAACCCATGTCATAGTAAAAGAGAGAGTGCCAGATAGAATATTTAATGAAGCTGATCAAATAGAACTTATAGATATAGAACCAGCTGAATTAATTGAAAGATTAAACCAAGGAAAGATATACAGTAATAGGCAAGCTAAGAAAGCTTTAGATAATTTTTTTATTAGAGAAAATTTGGTGGCATTAAGGGAGATTGCCTTAAGGCAGACTGCTGATAGAGTGAACAAAGAAGTGGAGATAAACAAAAGTTTTCTTAGAGAAAATTTTTACCACACTAACGATCACATCTTAGTATGCTTGAGTTCATCGCCAAGCAATGCAAAGGTAATAAGGACTGCAGCAAGAATGTCAGAGGCTTTTCATGGAAAGTTTACAGCTCTATTTGTAGAGACAACCAATTCAAAGGAATTAGGAGAAAAAAATATAGAGAGACTTAGAGAAAATCTAAAGCTTGCTGAAGATTTAGGAGCAACAGTTGAAACTGTTTATGGAGACGATATTCCATACCAAGTAGCTGAATTTTCAAAAGTCAGTGGAGTATCTAAGATTATTATAGGAAGAGCAGACCGAAGAAGGAACTGGTTAGTTGGAAAGCTAGGACTCGTAGATAAACTTATAGAGCTGGCGCCAGATATAGATATATATGTTATTCCAGACAAAGAATCAAGGCTATATGATCCAAAGAGAAAATACTTTAAGAGGATAGAACTTTCATTGGCCGATACTATGAAGACCATAGCAATAATATTAGTGTGTGTTGGGATAAGCCAATATTTCTATAATATAGGTCTTGGAGAGGCAAATATAATAACTGTTTTTATCCTCGGCATATTAGTGATATCAAACAAGACTAAAGGAAGATTTTATGGAGCCATATCATCATTACTCGGGACATTACTCTTCAACTTTTTATACACAGAACCTAGGTTTACTTTAAATATAGAGGACCCTAGCTATATATTGACTTTCTTTATAATGCTTATAGCTGCATTAATAACAAGCACTCTTACAACCAAGGTTAAATCCCAAGCAAATGTTTCGGCAATTATTGCTTACAGGACAAATGTACTATTAGATGCCAGCAGGGAATTAGAGAGATGCAACACTATGGACGATATAGTTCTTTGTTCACAAAAGCAGATTCATAAGCTGTTAAATAAGCCAATAGTGATTTACTCTGTAAGTGATGAAGATATAACTAAGGTTTACAATTACCTATCAGAAGATGGAGAAATGTTAGATGCTAAATACACCGGGACAGAGGAGCAAGCTGTAGTGAGCTGGGTTATAAAAAATAAAAAAAGGGCTGGCACATCTACAGACACATTACCAGGGGCAAGAGCTATGTATATTCCTTTAACAGGACAAGGAAAGGTTATGGCCGTTGTTGGAGTAGTCATAGATGAAAATGAGAGAATTGACAGTGGAGAAACATCACTTTTCTCAACTTTATTAAACCAGATTTCCTTTGCCCTAGAAAAGTATTTATTAAATGAATCTCAAAAACAAGCCTTGATGCAGGCGGAGAATGAAAGATTTAGAGCGAATCTTTTAAGGGCCATATCCCATGACCTTAGGACGCCACTTACTAGTATTTCAGGAAGTGCAAATTCTATTTTAAACAATGAGTTTGATGAGGAAACGAAGAGAAAATTACTTTTAGATATTTATGATGATTCATTATGGCTGATAAATTTAGTTGAAAATCTATTATCCGTATCAAGAATTGATAATGAAAATGTTGACTTGAGGACAGAACCTCAATTAGTAGAAGATATAATCAATGAAGCACTTCAGCATGTAAGTAGAAAATCCGTAGATCACGTAATAAAAGTTAATTTGGAAGATGACCTTCTTATGGTAAATGTTGATGTAAGACTTATAGTTCAAGTAGTTATCAACATTGTGGATAATGCAATAAAGTATACTGAGGATAAATCTCATATAAATATTAATGTATATTCTAGGGGCAAAAAAGTGGTTTTTGAAATTGCTGATGATGGAAAGGGAATAAGTAAGCATGATAAGGAATGTATCTTTGACATGTTCTTTACCGCAAATGGAAACAAGGGAGACAGTAGAAGAGGATTAGGATTAGGTCTAGCCTTGTGCAAATCCATAATAAATGCTCATGGTGGAGAGATTTATGTCAGGGACAATAAACCAAAGGGAACTGTAATGGGATTTACATTAGAATTAGTGGAGGTAAATGACTGTGGAAACATCAATCTTAATAGTTGAAGACGATAAAGCCATTAGAAACTTTATAACGGCAACATTAGAGGTTCATTCTTATAAATGCTATATAGCAAAAAGTGGCCTTGATGCAATATTAGAAGCTACATCTAAAAGACCAGATATAATAATACTTGATTTAGGGCTCCCAGATATGGATGGCATAGAAATCATAAAAAAAGTAAGGACTTGGTCTAATTGCCCTATTATCGTTGTAAGTGCAAGGAGTGAGGATAAGGATAAAATTGAAGCCTTAGATTTAGGTGCCGATGATTACCTTACGAAGCCTTTTAGCGTGGACGAGCTTTTAGCCAGAATAAGAGTTGCAATTAGAAAAATGAATTATGACAATAATAAAAGTGCAGAGAATACAGAATTTATAAATGGTGATTTGAAAATAGATTACGCATCAGGCTGTGTATTTGTTAATGGTGAAGAGAAACATCTAACTCCTATAGAGTATAAGCTTATTTGTCTCTTAGCTAAAAATGCAGGGAAAGTTCTGACTCACAAATATATTTTAAAAGAGGTTTGGGGAAGTACTCTAGATAGCGACGTACCATCACTTAGGGTGTTTATGGCAACTCTAAGAAAAAAGATCGAGAATGGGAAAGAAACAGGAAGCTATATACAGACTCATATAGGGGTAGGGTATAGACTAGTTAGGATCCAAGAAGAAGGGAAATCATTATGATGAAAGTCATAAAGTCAAAGATATATTTGATTTTAGGGATATTTATATTTTTAGTGATAGGAAATAGTCTCATATCTATAAACTATTTTAATAAACTTCAAACATCAATAGATTCCATAATGCATTCCAATTATGATAGTGTTGTTGCGGCACAGAACATGAATGATGCCATTGAACGTCAAGATAGTATGGAGCTTGCATTTATATTTGAAGAAAACTTAACACTTGGTGGAGACTATCAAAAAAATCATATGAAATTTTTAGAATGGTTCTACAAAGCCAAGGACAATATAACTGAATCTGGCGAAGGCGATATTATAACAGAAATAGAAAAGAGCTATTCAGAATACATTTCAAAGGTAGGAATTTTGGAAAAGACTAAGGGTTTAGAAGGTGGAAATAGTGCAAGTAAATATTATTACAATGAGGTATTTCCAATGTTTCAAACTTTAAAAAGGCAGTGTTCAACTCTTTTAGATGTAAATCAAAACTCTATGCTTAATAAGAAAATTAAATCTCAAAAGCTAGCTAATAATGCTAGTTATTCGACAATATTCATAGTTATAGTTGTAGTTTTAATAGGTATATCTATAATCTGGTATCTTTTAAATAAGTTGATTCACCCCTTAGAAGATTTGGCTGTTGGCATAAATAAGGTTTCTCAAGGAAAATATGATTATTCCATACCCTTAAATAGAGAGAAAGAAGTCAATTACATTCTAGATGATTTTAATAGAATGATAGCAAAATTAAATGAATATGACAGGCTGAATGTAAATGAACTTTTAAGGGAAAAGCAAAAGGGGGAAGCCATAATAGAAAGTATAGATTCTCCTATAATAATAACTGATTCAAATAATAGTGTAACCATGGTAAATAAATCAGCAGAGAGACTTCTTGATGTAAAGGAAAAAAATATACTAGATAGACATTTTCTTGAGGGAATAGACAATAGAGAGATATTTAGAGCTATTCAAAAATCAAGGGAATCAGTAAAAGAGTATAAAGGTTCTGAGGATATTGAGATAAATGCAAATGAAACTAAAAAATATTTTAGAGTTAGGTCAAATCCTATATGGTTTAAACAGGATGAAAACATAGGGACAGTAACAATAATGCAGGATATAACAAAGTTTAAAGAGATAGACAGGATGAAATCAGAATTCGTATCTACAGTATCTCATGAGTTTAGAACACCGCTAACATCCATAATAATGGCAGTAGAGCTTCTCATAGAGCAGCAATACTACAACGATGATGATAGCAGAGAACTTCTTAATGTAATAAATGATAACAGCAAGAGACTTAGCAATTTAGTTGAAGATTTACTAGATTTATCAAAGATGGAATCAGGAAAAATAGTTATGAATATAACTGAATTTAATATGTCTCAAATGGTTTTGCAGGTTAAAAAGGCATTTAAGATGCAACTTGAGGACAGTCATGTGACATTAAATGTGGACACCAATAATTTATTAAGAATGGCTAAAGGTGATGAAAATAGGATTTCTTATGTTTTAGCTAATTTTATAAGTAATGCTCTTAGATATGTAGAAAGTGACGGAAGCGGAGTTATAGATATTTCTGCAAAAGAGGTAAATGGGACAATGCTTGTGGCTGTAAAAGATAATGGCATAGGCATAGGACTGGAAGATCAAAAGAAGGTCTTTGAAAAATTTGTTCAGATAAATAATAAAAACGGAAAGAGTGTAGGAAGCTCAGGATTAGGATTAGCAATCTGTAAAGAAATAATAAAGGCTAACAATGGTGACATATGGGTTTACAGCGCCATAGGTGAAGGAAGTACATTTTATTTCACGCTTAAACTAGGAGGGGTTATTCATGAAGAAAATACTAATAGTTGATGATGAAAAGAATATCCGATTAGGTCTTACTAAATGTCTTCAAAAGGAAGGCTATGATATAGAAGAAGCAGAAGATGGCAAAGATGCATTAGAACTAATAATTACAAGAAAATATAACCTTATATTGATGGACGTTCAAATGCCAAAAATGACAGGCTTTGATGTGCTGAAGAAGATAAGGGAAAAAGGAATTGCTACAAGGGTAGTTATGATGACTGCCTTTGGTACTGTAGATATGGCAGTTGATTCAATGAAGCTTGGAGCAGTAGATTTTTTAAGCAAACCTTATACTCTAGAAAAAGTAAGGGAAACTGTAAAAGATATATTAGAAAAGGATATGAATATACTAAGAGTTGAAAAGGGTAACTCAAAATATATAAAAGAGGCAAGGGAATCTATATTAAATAGAGATTTTGAAAAAGCGAGAATCTGTTTGAAAGAAGCTTTAGTAAATGATAGTAGCAGCGCAGAAGTTCAAAATCTTTTAGGAGTAGTTGAAGAAAAATGCGGCAATAAGCAGTTAGCTCAAAAATATTATAGAGCATCTTTATCTTTAGATGCGACTTATGCTCCAGCAGATAATAATTTAAAAAGAACAGCTATGTTTGGAAGCATAAATTCAAAGATAGATTTAGGATAAAAATATAAGAGTAATATGATGAATAATTAGAGTAGTGGTCAGCTTGAGTAGATAAGATATCTTCAAGCTGACGCTACTTTTTTACTTTTATTTTAAACTGCTTTAAAGAATTTTGCTTTTCCTATTTGAACTACGTCATCTGATGAAAGCTCAAAGTTTATATCGGAGACTTTTTCTCCATTAATCTTTACTCCGCCTTGCTTTACTAATCTTTTAGCTTCACTGTTTGATGGCACAAATCCTGAAGACACCATAGCTGATATTAAGCTAGAATTTTCGGATATAGAAATTTCCTTTAAATCCTCAGGAATTAAATTCTTTTGGAATATATTTTTGAAGGCTTCTTCAGCACTTTGAACCTCAGCTTCATCGTGGTATAAGGCTACTATTTCTCTAGCAAGCCTCATCTTGATATCACGAGGATTAACTGAGCCATCCTTAAGAGATTTTTCTATTTCAGCTACAACATCAGGATGAAGGTCTGTAGCAAGATTGAAGTATTTTATTATAAGATTATCTGGAACCTTCATAACTTTTTCGTACATTACATTAGCAGCTTCAGAAATTCCAATGTAGTTTCCAAGGCTCTTACTCATCTTTTCTACACCATCTATACCTTCAAGTATAGGCATGAATAGAGCGTTTTGCTGACGAAGATTGTATTCTTTTTGAATAGTTCTTCCCATAAGCACATTAAACTTCTGGTCTGTTCCGCCAAGCTCTATATCAGCTTTTATGGCAACAGAATCAAAGCCTTGCATTAAGGGATAGAAGAATTCATGGATACCTATCGGAAGGTGATTATTCATTCTATTTTCAAAGTCATCTCTCTCTAGCATCCTAGCTACAGTGTACTTTGAAGAAAGCTCTATGACATCTCTAAAATTAAGCTTATCAAGCCATTCACTATTGAAACGAAGGTCTGTTTTTTCTCTATCAAGTATTTTAAATATCTGTTTTTCGTAAGTCTTTGCATTTTCTAAGACTTGCTCCTTGGTAAGAGGTTTTCTTGTTTTTGACTTTCCTGAAGGGTCGCCTATCATTCCAGTAAAGTCACCTATTATGATCACAGCTTTATGACCAAGGTCTTGTAGCTGTTTTATCTTTCTTAAAACTACAGCATGACCTATATGAATATCAGGGGCACTAGGGTCAAGACCTAGCTTTACAGTTAAAGGCTTACCTTCCTTAAGTTTTTCTTTTAATTCATCAAGGGCGATGACTTCATCTGCACCTTTGCTTATTATCTTTATTTGTTCATCTACATTTACATTTATCATAATTATATTTAGTTTAGCTAAATCCTATGAGCTTAAACTAAATGTTCACATCCTTTCTATTTAAACATTTTGATATACAAGTTTTATAATCATGTTTTTATAAAACTTTAAATTTGAGAAAACAAAAAAGCCCTCATCCTTATAAAAAAGGACGAGAGCTATAAAATTCTACTCACGCGGTACCACCTTAAATTCACCAATATATCACTATACTGATCTTATCAAGCACGATGTCATAATCACTAACCATACTACTATACTACAAAACATGATGCTCTATCCTTTTAACGGTGGAAGAATACCGACAACAGCCTACTCTCACAATGGATTTTGGTGTGCTGCTCAGAGATGTATTCCTTTATGTTTCTATGCCCCTTTCACCAACCGGGAACTCTCTGTAAAAGAAATGATATAAAGTACTAGTTCTCTTCAAAGCTTTAACTTACTCAATTTTAATGAATTATAACACTTATAGACAGACAAGTCAATATATATAGAAAAATTGAAATCATATAATACAATGTAATATATTGAATTAAATTGAAAAATGTAGTAACATAAATATATAATATGTTACTATATCGAAATAAATAGGGAGAGTTATATGATTGATATCTTTATTTGTATGGAAAGTTCAAGTTACAGAAGATATGTTAGATCAATAATTGAAAAAACATTAAGTCAGTGTGAGTACCCTATGAGAATTGCAGTAGATACATATAATGTATGCGATCTTATAGGAAACATCAATACGTCCCTAAACAAGGGAATGTATTTTTTAGAAATTGAACAAGATACGAAAGTTGAAAAAATAAAGTTAGCTAAACTGATAAGGGATAAAGATAGAGATGGAGTTATCATATTTTTCTCAAAAAATTATAAGTCAGCATTAGCTATTCTTAAATGCAGAATAGAAGCTATGGATTATATAGTTTACAAAGAAAATGATGAATTTGCGGAAGAAATAAAAAAATGTTTCATGCAGGCTAATAGTAGACTAAATAATAAAAATAGAGTCTTCATCATAGAAAAGGATAATGAAATCATATCTATTAAATACGATAATATAATGTATTTTCAAGCTTCAATGAAGCCACATAAAGTTGAGTTGCATACTAAAGATGAGAATATATATTTTTATGGCACATTAAGTGATATAGAAAGACAGTTGAATAATGAGTTTTGTAGATGCCATAAGGGATTTATCATAAATATTAAACAAGTAAAAAAGTTAGATAAAAATAAAAAACTTGTAGAGATGAACGATGGAATCACATGCTTTGTATCACAAAAAAGGATTGGTGAAGTTTCCAATAAGATTTTAAAACTTAACAAAAATCACAAATAAAATAGGGGTATATGCCCCTATTTTATTTATCGGCCAAAACCTCATCTTTTATATAGCCATCTATTATATGCACAGTCTTGCTGCATAGAGCGGCTACTCCTTTGTCATGAGTTACTACGATTATGGTTTTGCCCTCTTTGTTTAGTTCAGTTAGTATGCTCATAATTTCTTTTCCTCTTTCTTGATCAAGAGCTCCTGTTGGTTCGTCAGCAAGGATGATTTCAGAACCAGTTACTAAAGCACGGGCTATGGCTACTCTCTGCCTCTGTCCACCTGAAAGTCGGCTAACCTTTGCAGCATATTTATCTCTAATATCTAGCTTTTCAAGGGTTGACATTATGAGAGATTTCTTTTCCTTTGAGCTTATTTTTCTGTAGAGAAGAGGAAGCTCAACATTGTCATAAACGGTATAATCCTCTAAAAGGTTATAGTCTTGAAAGATAAAGCTCACCATCTTGTTTCTATACCGAGAGTATTCTTTTGAAGAGAATCTTTCAGTAGCTTTACCGTTTAATATATATTTCCCAGCAGAAGGTCTGTCCATAAAACCTAATATATTTAAGAGAGTAGACTTGCCAGAGCCAGAGGGACCCATGATTGCTAACATCTCGCCTTTCTCAATGGACAAAGATACATCCTTTAGTGCTTTTATATAGTTGTCACCCTCCTCGAAATATTTGCCTACATTTTTTATTTCAATCAAAGCCATTTAATCACGCCCCTTTATTAATTCTCTAGGTTCCATCTTGTAGATTCTAACAATAACGTTTAAAGAAAATAATATTATCAATGCTATAGATATACCAATCATAGTTCCAATAACCTTAAAATTATAAAACTCAAAAAAACTTTGTGACAAAGAGTACTCTATGGTGCTGCCTCCTTCTAAGCGATATATGAATAATCCAAATATAAATCCTATGACATCAGTGACCAGCATTTCGCCTAGTATTAAGCTATAGAGATAGGATTTAGTAGCTCCAGTAGCAAGCCGTATTCCAAATTCACGTTTTCTTGATTCTACCAGCATTATCATGGTGACAACTATACCAAATAGGGAAAATACAATCATAGAGATGTTTATGACTAAATAGCCTCTAAGAAGAGTTAGATCTTCTTCATATTTTGATGTTATCAAATCTTTTATAGATGACACATTAAGCATCATATTATGATTCTTAGATACATCGAATATTTTTTCTGTAGCCTCTGAAGTATTAGAAGGTATACTGCAGAGGTTGTTAAAATAGGAATTTACTGTCTCTGCAAAATCGCAATTTACAGGGAAGATAAGAACATCATTTAAGCTTAAAGGACCTTCCCCAAGCATGTCGTTTTTGAAAAATTCCTGACCTGATTTTAGAATGCCAACCACTTCAAATTTTGAATTGTCTAGCTGGTTAGGGGAACGAGGGCAAGTTATGATATCGCCTAATTTATAAATAGAGCTTAAGCTCGATCCTATTATTGTTGGGACGGTTTTGTAGTCCGATACACCTTTAAAGTCAGAAGGGGAGAAATTACGTCCATCAGAAAGCTGTAATTTTAAAAAATCTAACATACCAAAGTTTATTGTTAGTGTTTCATAACCTAATGGAGACTTATTTTTTTCGGTATAATGATAGTTTCCTATAGCGTTAATGCCATCAATCTTACCTATATCAGATATGAGCCTAGGAAGAGCACCACTCATAACATCATCCAAACTTGAGTTTGATTTTATAAGGTATGTGGAATTAATATCTAAATACCTATTTGCTTTATCAAACTGGCTGTTCATAACCTTGTAGGTGGTATATGACTTCATGGTTACAAAATAGCATAAGCCAAATTGAAGGGCTAGAAAGAATAAAATCAATTTTTGTTTAGAAAGACATTTAAAAATAGTTTTTAATAGTTTCAAAATATCACCCCTATTCCTTTAGACATTGTGATACCTGCATTTTCAATGATCTATATATAGGTATTATTGAGGCAAGTACAGTAAGTGCAAATGCAACTAAAAGTATAGCTACTAGATATAGCGGAGAAATAGAAAGTTCAAATCGTAGAAACTTTGATAGTAAGGTCAATAGTAGTTGTTGCAGTAAAAATGAAAGAATCACTGCAAGCAACATTATAAAAGCAAGCTCTTTGTATATGAGTTTTATGATATGTTTTCCTTCTGCTCCAAAGGCTTTTCGTATGGCAATTTCCTTTTTCCTATCTGTTATCCAGAAGGAAGATATGACTATTATATTGAAAGCTGCAATAAATATAAGGAGTATATTTAACTTTATGTTTCTTTTAGTTTCATCTACAGCAGCACTTAAAGTGCTTCTTTTTTTACCCCAAAACTCAAAACAACTCATTTTTTCAGTATTACTAAATGAATTCAATAAATAATTTCTATCTTTATTGGATATCTTTCCATCCTTTTTTATGACTCTTAAAACTAAAGGTGTTTTAAAGAAAGTATTGTTTTTAAAGAAAGTTTCCTCAAAAGGCTCAATAAAAGATAGAATAGAATTCTGACACGTTTTATCGCATACACCATTAATTTCTAGAGATTTTCCATATATAGAGACAGTTTCAGGGTTGTCTAATTTATTATAAAGATTTATTCCCATCACAATAGAATTTTTATTATTTTTATCTAAAAATTTGCCTTGAGATAATGAAAGCTTTAGTGAACTAGTATCTCCATAAAAAAAGACTGCTTGGACAGGGATTCCATCAATTCCATATTCGATATCTCTAAAAATAAATAGTAAATAATCATCTTTTAATTTATCTATAGGGTCTTTAAGATCTTTATAAGTGGCTTTTGCTTTTAAGTCAATTGCGTATGTCATAGTTTGATTTTCATTGTAGCCAAAATTTTGCTTTTTTATGACCTCTGACTGATTTGTAATCATTGAAGAAGTTATGAATACCATTAAAGATGACACTACAAAGCAAATTAACATAAAAGATGTTAGAATAGGTTTTCGATTGAATTGCATAAATAAATTTTTTATAAGAAACACCTCCTTGTAAAACTATGTAATAGTTTTATATCAATAAATAGGTGCATATAATAGGCACCTATTCTTTTATTATTGAGCGTTAGACCATAATGAATAATTAAATAAAGCAGAGCCATTTTCATAAAGTTGATGTTCACTAGTCCAAGCACCAGGGGATGCACTATAGGAAGTACCAGCAGATTGTTTACTCACATTATAAGAGACTTTAGTTTTGCTCCAAGTATCATTACCTATAGGATAACGAGTAAATAAATCTACTCCAACGTACCTATAATCATAAACTCCTTGTTGAGGTGAGATTTCTGTGGCTGCATTGCAATATCCACTATGTGGTGTGTTCCAGTATGATATAGTTTGTCCTTTATTAATTGTTGAACCAGATGCAGCAAAAGCTGCAATTGAAAACATGCTGATGATACCTAAGGTGAGAAGAATAGTTTTTTTGATATTTTTCTTTTTCATATATTAAACTCCTCTCATAAATTTACATAAATATCTGCAGAATATTTATGTATCTAAATTTTGGAATTTAATATCATTATATAGTTAAAAAATGTAAATACAATAGAAATGTCATGAAGGACTAGTATTTAGTCTTGAAAGATATAAAGCCTATACTTAATATACGAAACTTAAAGGGGAAAGTATGGATGAAAATAAAAATTAAATTTATTTTAGAAATCTTTAATTGTAGCCATGAGGACAAGTATACCTTATACTATTAAAGTGAAAGGAGCGGATGAATATGAAAGACATTAAAGATTTTGAAGCAGTTATATTTGATATGGATGGGACAATACTTGACTCTATGGGAATGTGGGCTCATTTAGGCTCGGACTTTTTAAAGAGTTATGGGGTAAATCCTCCAAGTGATATAGATGATATTATAATGCCTATGGGAATGTATGAGTCAGCAAAGTATTTTGTTGATAATTTTGATATAAATCTTACTGTAGATGAAATAGTAAAGCAGGTTTATGCTTCTATAGAAAATCAGTACAAGGATCATCTACAATTAAAGCCTTTTGTTTATGATTACTTTAAAGCACTTCATGAAAAAGGAATCAAGATGTGTGTGGCTACAGCTACGGACAAGACACTAGCAGAAGCAGTTTTAAAAAGAGTTGGGGCTTTAGAATTCTTAGAATTTGTAATAACTTGTGATGAGGTTGGTGTTGGAAAAGAGCAGCCTACAATATACTTAAAGGGTGTAGAAGGATTAGGCTCAACTGTAGAAAATACAGTGATTTTTGAAGATGCTATCCATTGCATAAACACAGCAAAGAAAGCTGGATTTACAGTGGTTGGAGTTCATGATGAATCAGCTAAAAAACATATGGACATGCTTAAAGAGAAATGTGATAAATATATAATGGGATATGAGGAACTAGTATAGATTAAAAAGGTTTTAACTGAATTATTTCAAGTTAAAACCTTTTTTATGGTCATAGTAAATTAATGAGGACAAAATTAAATAAGATAAATATAACTTATTTACAAAAAAATACATGGATGTATAATTAATGTAATAATAAAAACATTAGGAGGTATTTTAAATGAATAAGGGAACCATGAAAAAGTGGTATTCATTGGAGTTTGGGGTTATTACAATTATGCTGTTTGGGTATGTAAACTATCTTTCAACTAAGGTGTTAAGTTATAATATATTTCAGAATAACAAATGGATACTCCCAATTGAAGTTGTTCTTGGAATATTGATTATTATGGCTGGGTTTTGGTTAGAAAAGAAAGATAGGGTTTCCCTAAAGGAATTATTAAAAGATAAGTTTTTTAAAATCTTATTTGCTATCTGTGTAGTACTTTTTATAGGAAAATTTATCTTTGATTTTATTTAGCTTAACTAAAAAAGATGATTTCAACATTAAAAGCTGAAATCATCTTTTTATTTTATGCTCCGGCAGGAGGCATTTCTTCAGGTGGTTCATAGAGTTTTCCGCAGACTACTAGGTAAGTGATGCTTATATCATAAGAGGCTCTATCTGAACTATCTGTATTTCGATTAAATACATTGGCATCTAAATCATGAAGTACTCTATGAGCAATGACTAAACAATTAAGGTTCTTTGTATTTGAGGCATCTTCTAGGTTTAATGCTGCCCTTTCAAGGTCAAATTTAAGGCAGTTCCAATTTTCTTTATCTGCTGCACGTTTTAGCTCATCTGCGTAATTCTTGCAGGAACTATAAAAGTTTTCATCGGGAGTATGGTTGTAGCATATAGAGTCATTCAATGCATTATGAATGTTAGTTATTAGTGATATTGTTTCTCTTTTTACGGAAGAGATATTATTATTAATTGCAGCAGTTGTATCTACAATTCGTATACCATTATCGTTAGCTTTAGCTTCTTCCTTTTTATACTCTATGTAGCTTGAATACCCGTAAAAGCTGATGAAAAATGTTGCTATTAAAGTGCACGTAATAATTAAGAAAAATAATAATTTCGGGTTCATGTGAAATTTTTTTTCTGATTTTACTTTATCATCTTCTATAAATATCACCCCTTTTATAATCATAATACCCATATGTGTATACATATTATTATATTAATAAAAGATATATAATATGCTATAATGAACCTATGGCGTATTTCCAAATGAATGGGTTATATTAGTGTAAATATAGAAAAATATGCTATAATTAAATTATTGTACTAAAATAATAGGGTAAAAGTTTAAAATATTAGGAGTGTGGTATGTTTTGGGACCCTCGACAGTTGAGATTGTAATGTTGATTGTATTAATTTTGCTATCCTGCTTTTTTTCAGCATCGGAAACGGCACTTATGTCGCTTAGCAAGATAAGAATAAAGCATATGGTAGAAGAGGGCGTAAAGGGAGCGTCTACAATTGAAAAACTTTTGGAAAATCCAAATAAATTACTAAGCAGTATTTTGGTAGGAAACAACTTAGTAAATATCGGAGCATCAGCTCTCGCAACGTCTGTATCTATTTCCATATGGGGAAATGAAGGTGTGGCACTAGCAACGGGAGTTATGACGGCTTTAATATTGATATTTGGAGAAATAACACCAAAGACTTTAGCAGTTCAGAATTCAGAAAAGATATCTTTGAAAATTGCAAGAGTAATATCCTTTATAGTTGTTATATTTAAACCTATAGTTGTTATATGTAATTTTATTGCAGCTCCATTTATAAAATTATTTGGAGGAAAAACTCATGGAACCCAGCCTTATATAACTCAAGAGGAGTTAAAGACTATGGTTGATGTTAGTGAGGAAGAGGGCGTTCTTGAGGGACAAGAAAAAGAAATGATATTCAACGTTTTTGAATTCGGCGACCTTCAAGTAAAGGATGTTATGGTACAAAGAGTAGATATAACGGCCTTGGATATTAATTCCACATATGACGAAGTTATGGATAGCATAAAGATAGATCAGTTTTCAAGAATTCCTATATATAAAGAAACTATAGATGAGATAGTTGGGATACTAAACTTAAAAGATTTAGTTATCTTAGATGACAAGGATGGTTTCTCAGTAGAAACTCTTATGAGAGAACCTTACTATACTTATGAATTCAAGAAGATTATGGATTTGTTTCGTGAGATGCAAAAGGAAAGAGCATACATGGCTATAGTCCTTGATGAGTACGGTGGAACCGTAGGTATAGTTACTATGGAAGACTTAGTTGAAGAGATAGTTGGAGAAATCGAAGATGAATATGATGATGAGGAAGAAAAGGAAATCGAAGTGATTAAAGAAGACGAGTATATCGTTGCAGGAAGTATCAGAATAGATGACCTTAACGACCTTATCGGCACGTCAATGGAGTCGGAGGAATTTGATTCTATAGGAGGTTTCATTATAGGAGAAATCGGAAGATTCCCTGAAGTTGGCGAAGAGATACAGTATCAAAATATAAAATTCGTCATAGAGGAAGTAGATAAGAATAGAATTATGAAGGTAAGAATATTTACCTAGCAATAAGGGTGGTATCAAGACGATACTGCCCTTTACCATATTACGAATACGAAGAAATGAGGTCATAGGTTTGAACTATATGAAGGAAGCTCTAAATGAGGCTACACTGGCGAAAGAGAAGGGGGAAGTCCCTGTAGGTGCAGTCATCGTAAAGGATGGACAGATAATTGCGAGAGCACATAATCTAAAAGAAGAAAACAAGTCACCTTTATGTCATGCAGAGATTATTGCTATACATAAAGCCACAGAAGCTATAGGTGACTGGAGGCTAAATGGTTGCAGCATGTATGTTACTCTAGAACCATGTCCAATGTGCGCTGGAGCTATATTGCAATCTAGAATATCAGAAATCAACATAGGAACCTTCGATCCAACGGCAGGAGCTTGTGGTTCAGTGATAAACATCATGGAGAATCCATTTCTCAATCCATCAATAAAGGTAAACTGGCTTTATGATGATGAGTGTAGTAAGATACTATCAGAGTTTTTTAAGAGAAGAAGGAATGAAATTAAGAAGGATATAAAGGTAGTTAGATATGATTAACCCCTATTATACTTATTAGGTATTTGATATAATACTAAGTAAAATATAGGTTATATATTAGGGAGGGATTACAATGGAAAGACAACAATATGTTTGTCCTAAATGTGGATGTCAGCAATATGAGCACGACCAGTTTCAAGCTACAGGGGGTAATTTTGCAAAGATTTTTGATGTGCAGAATAAGAAGTTTACAACTATTTCTTGTAAGCAATGTGGATATACTGAATTATACAAATCTCAAGGATCTGATGGATGGGACATTCTCGACTTCCTTATGGGATAATAATATTTAATAAATGAGAGAGCATGGTTTTGACTGTGCTCTTATTTTTTTGCTCAAGATTATTCAGTGTAAATTCATTATATTAATAATTAAATAAGAGGTTTTAAATTTCCCTGATTAATTTTAATGGTTCGTTAACTTGTTTTTAATTAACTAAATTTCTGTAATAATGTATGAAATAATTGGGAATAGTAAATACAAATAGTAATTTAAATAAAACCATAAACCAGAGGAGGTTTTATTATGAAGGTGAACTCCATATGGACTGATACGTTCAATATGCCATCATTTAAAAAATTAGAATCAGATCTAAATACAGATGTACTTATAATTGGAGGAGGAATTGCGGGAATACTATGCGCTTATTTTCTAAAAGATGCTGGGATTAATTATGCTTTAGTAGAAGGAAGCACTATATGCAGTGGTATTACAAAGAATACTACTGCAAAGATAACATCTCAACATGGGCTTATTTATGATGAGCTCCTAAAGGATATAGGAGAAGATAAGGCAAAGATGTACCTGAAGTCAAATGAAGCAGCTGTAGAAAAATATAGGCAGTTATGCAGAAACATAGATTGTGATTTCGAAGAAAAAGATGCTTATGTTTATTCTCGTGACAATAAAGAAAAAATAGAAAAAGAAATTAATGCTTTAGATAAGCTTGGATTTAATACTGAGTTCAAAAGTCAGCTTCCATTACCTTTTGAAATTGCAGGAGCCATAAAGTTTAAGAATCAAGCACAATTTAATCCGCTCAAATTCATTCAGCATATTTCAAAGGATCTTAATATTTATGAAAACACTTTTGTAAAAGGCGTAGAAGGAAATACTGCAATATGTGATGGAGGAAAGATTACAGCAAAGAAAATAATCGTCACTACTCATTTCCCATTCATAAACGTCCATGGAAGTTACTTTTTAAAGATGTATCAGCATCGATCCTATGTAATAGCTCTTGAAGGAGCTCCTTACATAGATGGCATGTACTTAGATGAAAGTGAGAAGGGATTATCTTTTAGAAACTATAAAAATTTACTCCTTATTGGAGGGGGGGCTCACAGAACTGGCACAGAAGGAGGTAACTGGAACGAATTGCGTGAATTTGCAAGGCTAAACTATCCTGAGGCAAAGGAAAGGTATGCCTGGGCAACCCAAGATTGTATGACTCTTGATGGCATACCATACATAGGGCAATATTCAGCAACCACTCCTAATTTGTATGCTGCTACAGGGTTTAATAAATGGGGAATGACTTCAGCTATGGTATCGGCAATGATATTAACAGACATGGTTAGAGATAAATCAAATGAATATGAAGAAGTATTCTCTCCTAGCAGAAGTATATTAAAAGGTCAACTTTTAGTAAATGGTTTTGAAGCAACAGTAAATCTTCTTAATTTTTCAAGCAAAAGGTGTCCTCATTTAGGATGCGCTTTAAAATGGAACAATGTAGAACATACTTGGGACTGTCCATGTCATGGATCAAGGTTTACGGAAGAGGGGAAACTCATAGACAATCCAGCTACAGGAGATATGGATTTTGATAAATAATTTAAAATTAATATATTATTTTATGGAGGGACATTATGGACAAAAATAACAATGATGTAAAGATAACTACCTATGACAAACTTTTAAGAGCATGGCAAAATTCTATGGAACTAGCAAGAGATTTTGAAGTTTATTCAAAGGAAGTAAAGGATAATGATAATGTAAAAGAGGCATTTGCTAAATTTGCAGAGGATGAATGTCTTCATGCAGCCAAATTTAGAGAACTAATATTAGAATATCAGAGGCAATAGAACAAAAAGGAATTCTATGAAGATAGAATTCCTTTTTGAAATAAGTAATAAAGTAAATTAAAGAATAATAAATATTATTTGACAACCTCAATAAAAGAGATGTAATTATTTTAGAATATTTAACCATGGTAAAATTCATGGGAGTGTTTTATGACGAAATATAGATTTTATCTAACTTAGCGGGGATTTATTGTAAAATGAATTTTAAATGAGGAGGATTTCATGAGTAAACATCTATCAAAGGGCATCAGAGTACCAATTGAGTTGAACAACCCTTCGATTCAAAGAATTGAGGAAAAGTGTATAAAGTGTGGTATGTGCAAAAATATATGCACAGAATATATAGGTGTACATAACAGCTATTCACTAGAAGACACTAATGATACAGTGGTATGCATAAACTGTGGTTAATGTGCCAATGTTTGTCCTGTATTCAGCATAACTGAAAAATATGAATATGAAGATGTGAAAAAGGCTATAACAGATACAGATAAAATAGTGATTTTTAATACTTCACCTTCTGTAAGAGTTGCATTAGGAGGGGAGTTTGGAATAGATGATGGAAGCTTCGTTCAGGTTAAAATGGTTGCTGTCCATCTTGGGTTAAGTATGCAGAAACTTATCATCCAAACATGATACCAAACATATCAACATCAAAGAGTCCTATTGGAATGCAAGGACCTACCGTAAAAGCTTATTTTGCAAAGAAGATGGGGATAGACCCAAGAAAGATTGTAAATGTAGAAGTAACACCATGTACAGCTAAAAAGTTTGAGATACGAAGAGGAATATCGTGCTTTACTTCACAACGTAGAAATGCAAAAGGTATTTGAAAAATCAGAAGAAACTATGTGGGAATGTCGTAATTGCGGACATTTAGTAATGGGCAAAAAAGCTCCAGAAGTATGTCCAGTATGTTTCCATCCTCAAAGCTTCTTTGAAGTAAGAAAAGAAAACTATTAATTTAAATAAAAAAAACATGTAAGAAGTTTTGGCTCATACATGGTTTTTTTTTATTTAGAGATCATAAATCAATTTCACAATCAATAGCTTTGAGATTATTTGTATAAAGTTTCTATTTTTACTAAATCTTCATAATCACTTATGGGCATAGGTCTATCAAAATAAAATCCTTGAGCATAGTCACAGCCAACATTATTTAAAAAGGTAGCCTGAGCCTCTGTTTCAACACCTTCAGCGATGACTGTTATATTAAGCTTATGAGCCATTTCAATAATTGATGATAGGATACTTTCCCCACGATCAGGATTTTCATTATTAGATAAGAATTTCATATCAAGTTTTAAAATATCTATATGAATATCCTTTAATATATTAAGTGAAGAGTATCCGCTTCCGAAATCATCCATCATTACAATAAAGCCATAGCTATGCAAACGAGTCATAATCTTCTTAATTATAGCCGGATTATCAGTATATGCACTCTCTGTCAGCTCTAAATTAAGAAGATAAGGAGGTATTTCATATTTTTCAACGAGGTTTATAAGAGTATATTCCAATTTGGGATTATATAAGTTTACACGGGATACATTTACTGATATGGGTAGGGGGGTGTATCCACAATCTATCCAATGTCTAATTAATTGGCAAGCTTTTTCCCATATATAAAAATCTAACTTAGAAATAAACCCATTACGTTCGAATAAGGGAATAAAGTTGCTAGGATTAATAATACCCTTTATTGGATGAATCCATCTAACTAATGTTTCAGCGCCATTAGGAGATCCTGATTTTAAGTTGTATTTAGGCTGTAGATATAATTGAAATTGACCATTTTCAAGAGCAAAGTCCATTTCATTAGTGATTTCCTGTTCGCGAATTAAAGTTCTACTCAGAACTTCATTATATATGGAATAAAATTCTACATAGCTATCTTTACATTGTTTTGAAGCAAGAGTAGCCATATCAAACATAGTATGAACAGGAAGTTCTTTATTTTTAACTATGTATATTCCAAAGGATGGAACTATGCTGTAGTTTAAATCATAATTTTCAAGGGCTTCTCTAGCAGTTGATAAAAGAAGTTTTGCAGTATTTTCATCATAAGCTAAGCAAACGCAAAATACATCAGCTTCTATGCGACCATAAGTGAATAAAGTATTGTCAAGCGAAAATCTTTTTAATTCAGAAGCAATATATTTTAAAAGCCTGTCTCCTTCTTTCATTCCAAAAAAGGTGTTTATAAGTTTAAATCTATCAATATCAAGACGAACAAAGGCAAAATCTTTATTAGGATTGGATATAAGCATTTGATGAGTAATTTCAAAGAATTTTTTTTTATTATATACTCCAGTTAGGGAGTCATATTCAGATATATATTGTAATTGTTTAAAGGCTGTAAGCTGACTTCTAGTAATAACATTATTAAGTCTAAATCTTATTATATCAGGATTATATGGTTTAGTAACGAAGTCCCAAGTACCACATTCAAGGGCTTTAATTTCATTTTCAATATCATCATTTTCCGTAATTACCACAATAGGAATGTTTTTAAGAAGAAGATTATGATGGATTAAAGTTAAAAGTTCATATCCATCAATTTTAGGCATGACTAAATCTAAGATGATTGCCGATATTATGTCTTCATATTTATTTAAGATATCTATGGCCTTTTTACTATCTTCGGCCTCTATTGTCATGTGTTCATTTGAAAGTATTTTACATAATATTTTTCTGTTATCTATATTAGCATCAACTACAAGAATTGTTCTCATATCAAATTTGTTATTCCTGTAATGTTGTATTTGTTCAGATGTATGTATTGTAGAAAATGGTATATCAACTTTTTTCACATTTAAATCCCCCTGTGAATATAGTCTAAAAAAACCGCAATTCAAGTGATGGACACTTCAGTTACAGTAAAATAGTCTATGCTAAGTTATATTGATATTTAAATATAGCGTTAAAACTATTTAAATAAAAAAGTTAATGAGATTTATTATATAATTTTATATAATAACATAATTATTTCCCATAATACCATAACAGGTAACCAAAATCAATTATTTAGCAAAAAATATGACAAATTTTTCTTTATGCATTAAGAAAACCCTATGTTAGATGTGGGGTTCAGTAAAACTTTTAGCGGTGAGGCATAAAAATATCAGAAGGAGGTCATTCAAAGTGAATGATATACACAGTCTATTACATACAAAATGAAACTGCAAATATCATGTAGTATTTGCACCAAAGTATAGAAGAAAAGTATTTTATAAAGAAAAGAGATTGGAAATAGGAGCAATTTTAAGAGAGCTATGTAAATAGAAAGGCGTAAATATAATAGAGACAGAAGTTTGCTTGGATCATATACATATGAATGTAAATTAACCATATTTTAATATTAACTTATCCTAGATTTTACTTTCAATTGATAAAATGAGTTTGCTTACAAAAGGAATCATAATAATTTTCTATCAATAATTCAAAGTTTTATTGAAATTTGAAAGGGGTCAAATATGAAAAAAGAATTTGTTAAAGTATTGAGTGGTTTTATGTCAGGGTGTCTATTACTCAATCAATGTGTAACAGCCTTTGCTTCCACAGAATATGAGAGAAATACTACAGGTCTTTGGATTACAGAGGTGTATCAAAATGATATTGACAGAAGTAAAGCAGCAAATGACAAGAGAGTAGCTGATGGCTATGATGCAGTTCACAGTTATAGTACAAAAGATGATATGATGGAATTTGTTGAGATTACAAATACTAGTGACCAGGAAATTAACTTTAATGACAAATATGAGCTTATCTATACATCTGATAAGGGGATATCTAAAAGTCAGACAATAAAGGATAGCAGTGGAAGTGATAATATAATCATAAAAGCTAATGAAACAGTAGTGTTTTGGAATAACAGAACGGATCTTGATAGCCATCCAACAGAATCTGAGTTTCGTGAAGACATGAATATACCAGATGATGTAAGTGTATATCAAATTATAAGTGGCGTAAATTTAGCTGCAAATAATGTAACTTTTGCTATAAAAGAAAAAACCACAGGAGAGATTTTATCATCATTTAAGGTAAGTCCTTCAACAGATGAGCATACAGCGGATGGTCTATCTGTACAGCTTGCAATACCTGATTATAGCAGCAATATGGAGGTTTATGCACATCATACTCTTCCAACTCCAGGAGTAGTTTCATATCAGCAGCTAAATGGTCAAAGAAAGGTGAATATATCTGGAGAAACTAACCCAAAAGGCTTATTCATTACTGAAATAAGACCTAACGATGTGAATAGAAGTGGAGTATATGGCGTTGATGATGACATAATGGAATGTATTGAGGTTACAAATACAACTGATAAGGAAATAAATCTTAATGATGAATATACCATAAAGTATGTAGTAAAAGCAGGATTCAAAAAAGATATGGATCTTTATCAATCTGATTTAAAG
This sequence comes from Clostridium sp., assembly GCA_022773025.1. Taxonomy (GTDB): domain Bacteria; phylum Bacillota; class Clostridia; order Clostridiales; family Clostridiaceae; genus Clostridium_X. The sequence goes on from JALEZF010000021.1 coordinate 35,528, forward strand.
TCAAAAGATTGTATAATACCTGCAAATAGCAGTGCAGTTATATGGTGCTATAGAGAAAAAATTATGAACAAGATAACGGCAGCGGGAAAGGTAATTCCAACAGAAGCTGATTTTAGGTCTGCATATAAAATTGATGATAGTGTTCCAGTATTTTTATGGACAAATCAAGATGGAATGAATAATAGCAATAGGTCAATTGAAGCCGTTAAGAAAAATGGGGAAATAGTTTCTTTTTATTCATATAATGGCGTTGATGATTTAAAAGATAATAGAAGTGTAGATTTATCTGTCAATCCTGAAGGTGCAGGAATGCTAGTTTATAGTACTCAATCGGTAAGCAATATGGGTACTGTTAAGCCTGACCAGTTATCATATGTTGTAGATGATGGCTCATCAATTAAACTTGAACTTGCACAGGAAGTTCCGTCTTCAATCAATCAAGGAGATGAATTAAGTGTTCAGTTTAATATAAAAGATTCTACAATTCCTAGGGAAAGCATGTCTATATATTATCGCTTTGATGGACAAGGAGAATGGTATAGGGATGTTGAGAAACGTCAAAATGTGCCTTCCATGTTCTTTGCAAGAATTTCAGCAGATAAGTTATTTGCTCATAAGTATGTTGAATTTTATGTGAGTGCTAGGAATATGTATAGGGCAACAAATACAGAGACATATAGAGTAAACATTAATCAGATAAATGATATTGATGGAATAAGGATGAGCGTTTCAGAAGGTGAAAATGTTGGTGGCAAGGTTACCATAACTGCAAATAATGGTAAAGATAATTCTACTATGTCCATGGAGATAGATGGTAAAGATGTGGCTTTAAAGCCTGTTCTAGAGGATGGTGCATACTATGCATTCTCAACTAGTGGAAGAGACTCTTACTTTAAAACAGCATTAGCAACAACTGAAAATGAAATAATAGAACCTATTTCTTACTGGCGTGATATGAATGATAAAGCCATCCATATAGACAACCAATATTTTTCTTATAATGAAGCTACTGATACATATGATGTTACACTTAGAATTTATTCTGGTACAAATGGAGCTACCTTCGAAGACATCTATGTTCCAGATGCAAATAGGGATGACTTCTACGTATCACAATTAAGGATGCTTCTTGCAAATGGAAAACAATATCTTCCAACAAAAATTGGTCCTGATAATGCTGAAACAAGCAATAAAACAAATTTAAGCACAGCACTTGATGCTTCTCATGGTGTTGGTGATACTGAAGGCTGGAGTCCATATATAGATGCTTCGTTTTCAATACCTTCAAGCGAAGTTACAGCAGTAGGGTATGAGCTTGACACAACAAAACTTGATGATGGAAACCATGTACTTAAAATATCAGATGGAACTTCAGTAAAGGAAGTTAATTTTATAGTAGATAATGAAAAGCCTGTAATTGACCTTGGAATAAATGATGGAGCAATCCTTACAGGCGATATAAAAATAGAACCGTCTATTTCTGACAATAGCAAAATAGCTGACTATATGGTGTTTCTTGATGATAAGGAAATTGAAGTGCCTTACGGAATAAGTGCAAGGGATTTAAAATCAGGAAAACATACACTAAGAGCTTCTGCAATTGACCTTGCAGGAAATGAAACATCTGAAAGTATCGAATTCGTTGTAGGGGAAATGGATATGAATCTTGAAGATATGAGTACATTAGATATATCCGCTTCAAGTGCAAAGCTTTCTATAAAACTGGAAGATAAAAACTTAGAGGGTGCCAAGGTTAAATTTTATGAAGGCAAGGTACTTAGTATAGAAAATGGTGAGATATCTGCTGAGACAAAGGAAGGAGATACCCCTTATATACAATACACAATAAATGCAGCAAATACATCATCAGGGGATAGCATAGCTGTAAACTGGGATGGTACTTCAACTAAGAGAAATGATGCTCAAGCTATTAGAATGTTTGTTCAAAATATAAATGATGGACAATGGGAAGTTATAGGAACAGCAGATGAGGAAGGTTCAATAAAAGCTTGTTTTGAAGCTGAAAACCATGTTAAAGATAATAAAGCGACTGTTATTGTGCAATGTACATCAAATGGAGCCGTTCCACAAACTAATGATGAGGAAGTATTAAAACAGTCAAAGGCAGCTCAGTGGGATGGAAATGAAAGACCTGAAAATTACGATTTCAGTTTTGCATGGATTACAGATACTCAGTATTATGCAGAATCATGGCAACACCACAACGAGAATATGAATCAATGGATTGTTGATAACAAAGATGAATTCAAGATAAAGTATGTAATGCATACAGGAGATATAGTAGATGAATATAATATAGATTATCAATGGAATAATGCTGACAAAGCAATGAAGATATTTGATGATGCTAACTTACCTTATGGAGTTCTTGCAGGAAATCATGATGTTGCAGCTGGAAGAGAAATAAATGATTTTTATTGGAAGTACTTTGGAAAGGATAGATTTGATTCAAAATCATACTATGGAGATTCCTATGAGAACAATTTAGGTCACTATGACCTTATAAGTCAAAACGGACAAGATTTCCTTATGATGTATATGAGTTGGAATATCAGTACGGAAGAAATTGAGTGGATGAATAAAGTCCTTAAGCAGTATCCAGATAGGAAAGCTATAATTCTTTTACACAGCTATACAAATGTAAAGATATCTAACGACACATATCTTGATTATGCGGGAACGATGATTCAAAATGAGGTGGTTGCAACTAACCCTAATGTAATGGCTGTTTTAAATGGTCACTATCATGGTTCATCCTATGAAACAGCAAAGTTTGATGATGATGGCGATGGAATAAAAGAAAGAACGGTTTATCAAATTTGCACTGACTACCAATCTGGTTTTGAAGGCGGAGGAGAATACATTAAATTCCTATATTTTGATTTAGAGGGTGACAAGATATATGTGAATTCATATTCTCCATATTACAATGACTTCAATTATTTTGATACTACTGTAGAAAATATCAGTGAAGAGGGTAAAAAGGCTACAGATGTTGATGCATATGTTTTGGATGTTGATTTCAATACAGACGAACAAACTCTAACAGAAAACAGATTTACTGCTGCAATCAAGACTAATAAGGAACTTGGAGAAAGTAACGTTTATGAGGATGGAAATGCTAGTGTTGTAGTTACAGGATTAAATGAGAACAGCAATTATGCATGGTATGCAGTTGCTGAAAATAGCCTTGGCGGAGAGCTGAAGACTGATATTTGTAGCTTTAAGACAAAAGCTGTGACTGATTTCTCAGTTCTTGAGAGTACTATAAATGAAGCATTAAAATACAATGAGAACGACTATACATCAGAATCCTATAAGGTTCTTAAAGATGAAATAGTTAAAGCTAATTCAATTCTCAACAATAAAGATGCATCTCAGTCTGATGTAGATGAGGAAATAAAAAAATTAAAGGCAGCTATTTCAGGATTAACGAAGAAAGGTCAATTACCAATAGGTCCAGGAAATCAAACGAATAATGGTACGCAGTCACAATCAGGTAACGGTGGTAATTCTAATATACCAAGTACTGGTGATTATGGTATGCCACTTGATACAATGTTCACAATTATGATTGCATCAGGATTGCTACTAGGTGGAATTTTTGTACGCAAAAGGAAATATTTAAATGGACATGAAGAAAAATAAACTGATAGAAATAAAAATTAATAAAAAGTATTCCATAGGAATTATGATTTTCATAATTCTTATGGGCATCATATTGATGCTTACAGGGAGAATATCAAAGGAGAAAATAGGACCTGATGTAAATTCAACTTATGCCAAAGCAACGGTGCTAGAAGTTAAAAAAGATAATTCTAATAACAGTGAATTTGGAGGAAATCAGACGGTGATATGTGATATCACCAGTGGTAAATATAAAGGCAAGCAGTGTGAGGTAAGTACTGCAAATAGTTATAATCGTGGAGCCTTTTGTCAACCAGGAACAAAAGTGATTCTCCTTTTAGGGGAAGATAGCAGAGGTGATTTGACAGGAGGAGTTTACAATTATGACAGATCATCAATGATATGGATATGGGTCATACTATTTCTATTATGTTTATGTGTTATTGGCGGAAAGAAGGGAGTTGCATCATCAGCAGCGCTTATTTACACTCTTTTATGCGTGGTGTTTCTATATATCCCCCTTTTATATATAGGTGTGAATCCTTTCATTTCTGCAGTTATAACCTCTATGCTTATATTAAGTGCATCCATATTTATACTTAATGGATGGTCTGGAAAAACTATTTGTGGTATTTTAGGAACAATTACAGGGGTAACCCTTGCAGGATTGATAGCTTTTATTTTTGGAAGCACTGCTAATCTTACAGGATTTAATCTATCTGATGTGGAAGCTATGCTATATATAGCTAATTCATCAAAGTTATCTGTTGGTGGACTTTTATTTTCAGGTATACTAATTTCATCACTAGGAGCTGTAATGGACGTCAGTGTTTCTATTACGGCAGCCATGCAAGAAATATATGAAAAGGTCCCGGATATTTCTGTAAAGGAACTCTTTCTTTCAGGAATGAATGTGGGTCATGATATGATGGGAACTATGTCAAATACACTGATACTTGCTTATGCTGGAAATTCAGTTACTACAATACTTACGGTTTATTCATATGAGATGACATACCTTCAAACTATAGGATACAATTCAATAATTATAGAGCTCTTACGTGGAATTAGTGGTACCATGGGGGTGATTCTTACAGTTCCTATACAAGCCATGATTACAGCTTGGTACTTAAAGAACAGTCATAAGCTAAAGCATAGGTTAAAATTAATAGCTTAAGGAACAGCTATTAAAAAACATCAATTTATATTATAAAAAAGGGCGGTTTCATTTCTGAAACCGCCACTTCTATAGTTGTAGAGTAATTATAAATCGAGCTCCACCACTTTCGTTGTTTTCAGCTATAATATCACCCTTCATGTATTGAGCAGCTGATTTAGCAGTGGACATTCCTAGACCGAAATTTCCATCTTTACCTTTATAGAAACGAGTGAAGATATACTTTAAATCTTCTTCACTAAGGCCACGACCATCATCTGATATGACTATATAAAGTTTGTCATCAGAAGTTGACACATGAACAGTGATAGTTGTTTTAGCATAACGTATTGAATTTGAGATTATATTTACGATTATATTAGAAAGCAGAGAATGGTCTGCATTTACTATTATTTTTTCATCACTAAAGGAAGTTTTAATATGTTTTTTTTCCCTAAAAGCATAACCTTCTAACTTTTTTACTTCTTCTTCAATAAAATCATTTATGTTTATTGGAACAAAGTGTACTGGCTGATTTAAGGTATCCATCCTTGAAAGTATAAGAATTTGATCAACAATCGAAGATAGTCTTTTACTTTCTTCGATTATTATATCAGCAGCGGCTTTCCTATCATCAAAATAGTCTTCTCGAAGTCCTTCAGCGTATCCTTGAATAGACATTAATGGAGTGCGAAGTTCGTGAGAAACATTTTGAAGAGACATTTTTTGACCATCATTGAAGGCTTTTAACCTTTTCACCATTATATTTAGATTGTCAGCTAAAGTTTGAAGCTCTATACTGTTTGAATCAATTGTTACAGGGACAAGTATTCCGTTACCTATATCGTTGGCTTGGCTACTAAGTTTTTTTATAGGTTTTGATAAATGAACCGCAACCACATAGACAACTAATAGAAACAATATAGTTATTCCTATTAATATAGAACCTAAAGTTCGATTAGTTGACTTTAATATCATTTTAAAGTTGTCAGTTGATGAAAAAAGATAAACTCCACTATTTGAATCTATATTAACTTTGCTTAAATAATAAAAATCTTTTCCGACTTTTAATCTCTGAACATTTCCAAGATGAAAGAGATTGTTTTTTGAGCTAGATAAAATTTCTTTTAGCTTAGATGTATCTAAATTTATAGAGGAATATTTGATTGAAGAATCATCGTTAGATACTATAAGCTCTACCATATTATCTTTAGATGAATTATTTAATAGGTGATTATGAGTTTGAATCAAATCATCTAAGGTTATTTCATTACTTGGAATATCTTCATAAAGACGCTCCATAGCTGCAGAAATATAATTTAAAGAGTCAGACAAACCGCTGTCAAATGTATAGATTAGAACTATATTAAATAAAATGAATATGCCTAGAGACATAATAATTACTAGAAAAAGAATAGGTCTAGCAAATATAGACCTAAGCTCACGGATCTTTCTTTGTTTACTCATCTTTATCAAATCCTATCCTAAAGCCATAACCTCTTATGGTCTCTATCTTAACTGAAGAGTTATTGTCCACAAGCTTTTTCCTAAGTCTTTTCATGGTGTCATCTGTGGCTCTTGTATCTATGACTTTTATATCAAATTCCCATATCTTTCGAAGAAGTTCATCACGGGATACAGCTTTATCTTCATTATCTATCAAATAAGTTATTACTTCATATTCTGTAGGTGTCAGAGAAATTGGGAAACCATCTTTGGTAATTTCACGACGCTTTTTATTTACATTTAAATCACCATAGCTGATGATGTCGTCATGTTTTGTGATTCCGCTTTGCATTTCGATTCTACGGAATATAGCTTGAACTCTTACTACAAGTTCTATTGGAGAAAATGGCTTTGTGAGATAATCATCACTTCCTATGGTTATACCTGTGATTTTATCTATTTCACTATCTTTAGCAGATACTATTATGATAGGGACAGTACTTTTTTCTCTTATGAGATTACAAATAGATAGTCCATCCATACCTGGAAGCATTATGTCCAATACTAAGAGATCAGCAGGAGTACTGTCAAAAGCTTCTAAGAGAGCCTCGCCACAATCAAAGGTCTGAACTTTAAATCCAGATTTCTCTAGAAAAATCCTTTCCAAATCTCTAATATGTTTTTCATCCTCTGCAATATAAATCAATTTCTCCATAAAAACCTCCAAAACTTGTTTTGTACCTTTAGTATATCTCAGCATAAATTTAATGTAAATCAGAGAGGAATCTTCGTTGTTACTTGAAGATATGAATTTTTCCACTATCATTTAAATTTTTGATTATAATTGCTATTGCAGGAAGAGCAAATAGTCCTATGAACCCAAAGGCCTTTACCCCTATAAACATACAGATAAGCATTACTAGTGGATGCATTCCTACCTGAGCCCCAACTATCTTTGGCTCTAAGATATTACGCACTACTGTTATTAGCAGATAAAGTGTTGCAAGGCCTAGTGCTAGATAGACATTTCCACGGATTAGTTCTATGATAACCCAAGGAATCAGTATTCCGCCCGTACCTAGAATAGGAAGTATATCTAGTAAAGCTATAATTGCAGCTATAGTTACTCCATTTTCTATTCTAAGAATAAAGAAGCCTAGGGAAAGTTCTAAAAATGTTAAGGACATCAAAATGCTATATGCTTTTATAAATTTAAATAGAGTACCCACAATATAGTGTTTAACATCAAAGAGTATATCTCTTACTTTAGGTGGAAATTGTCTTACTATAAAACTTGTTATCCTAGTGTAATCAATAGTGAAGAAAAAGGAAGAGATTATAGAAAGTATCACCGTTATAAAAAATGTTGGTATAGATGAAAATAAAGAGTATATAAATCCTATGACCGTTGAGGACATAGAAGAAATAATGGACCCAAGAGAATTAGAAAAAGATATAGTTATAGCCTCAATATCTTCAACTAATGCAGGGTCAAGCTTTCCAAGGAGATTTTCAACATTAGCAAACATGCTATATACTGCTGGCTCGATGCTGGTAGCATATATATCAGGAAGCTTTAAAAATAATTCTCTAAGGGATATAAACAGTCTTGTACCTAATAATATTAGAAGTCCTACTACAATGGCATAAAATAGTAATACTACTATGGCTGATAGAGGTTTTCTATTTATATGAAGTTTTTCAGATAAAAAGTTTATTAAAGGTTTTAAGATAAATGCTACAGCAAAACCTATTACAAATGGCATAAACCATACTAAGCCGTATTTAATTCCAACAAAGATTAAAGCCGATACTGTAATAAAGTATAGTACATTAATAATGAAGTTTCGTTTTTTATCAATATCCAACAATGTCACTCCTTAATTTAAAAATCAGTTGCTTATTACAATAAATTATAGATAATATAAGGCTTATTTGCAAATTTATTCCTTGATATGTCCATTCAAAATAGGGGTGGCTATTTTGGATAATTTAAAGTTGTTATATTCGTTGTCGCTGAAGGAAGATTTAGAAATTCCACCAGAAGAGATATTGCCCTTGGGCTTGAATTTTTCCATAGTAAGTAGAACTGATGGGGATTCATCCATTTTTACAACTAAATCATCACCTATAAAAAATATCTTTATAGTTCTAGTGTTCGACATTTCTATGAATGATATGGATAGCTTTAAAACTATATTATCATCTTCATCCATAGTAAACTTTCCTGTAGAAGCAACTCTATAATTTTCTCCTTTAAATTGGACATCACTATATAAGTATTGACCAAAACCAACAAAAATCTTATTAGTATTAAATTTTTCTTTTATAGAAATACAAAAACCTTGATCTTCTATATTAAAGGAGATTTCATTTATGCCTTCAGCAAAATTATTCTGCATACATTGAATTATAAGTGGCAGTATTCCGGCAGAGGAATCTTCCATAGAGTAGACTTTTCCATGGATTTCTTTTGCAGTTTCAGGTATATATAAAGTTTTATCTTTAAACTTTGAAGATAAAAAAATCTTTTTATACCATGGTAACATTGTGGAAGATATCTTTGAAACTGGCTCTCCAAATTTAAGATTACTTAAGGTTTCTTGCAAATGATTAAAGGCTGTTTTATTTTCACTTAAGGCTGCAACATTAAGCTTTATATCATCATTAAAATATTTAGTAACTATATCTATAGTTGAGCCTTGAGGAAGAAGGTTAGTGCTGCCGCTGGTCATAGCGATGACAATATCATGTTTTGGAATAACCATAACATACTGCCCAAAGAGGCCATTAAATTGGAAGGCGTTAGTTATAGTATTGTGAATCCATATTTGGTAGCCATAGGCTCTGTTTGAGGTGCCATTATCTTCTCTTGCGTGCTCTATAGTAGAAGCGTTAATCCATTCTTCAGAAATAATCTGCTTTTCTTCGCCGGCAACTACCCATTTCCCTTTTTGAAGATAAAGCTGACCTAGTTTTGCCATATTTTCTAGTGTTATATAGCAACCCCATCCCCCCTTTTCATTACCACGCGGACACTTCTCCCAGGTTACATCTGTTATTCCTAGAGGTTCAAATAAAAAAGGAATTAGATATTCTAAAAGTCCTGAGCCTGTTTTGCGTTTTACTATGGCAGAAAGCATATAAGAGTTCATGCTGTTATAGGCAAATTTGGTTCCTGGTTCAAAGGCTGTATCTGAATCTAGGAATGACTTTACCCAATCCTTTGAAAGAACTGAAGAAGCTTCATTAAACTTTATTCCTGAAGTCATGGTTAAAAGGTGTTCGACGGTTATTGATTTCACCTTTTTAGAAGTTAATATAGAAGTTTTTTCAGGAAAGATATCAACGATTTTCTCATTTATATCAATAAGGCCTTGGTCAGCGGCGATGCCTACAGCCATGGATGTGATGCTCTTGCATAGAGAATGGGTCACATGAGGGTATTCTTCTAAGTATGGAGCCCACATTCCAGTAGAGATTATTTTTCCATGACGTAATATCATCAGGCCATGAGCATTAATATCTTTTGCCGCGGATATTTCTTTATAGAATTTATTTAAATACTCAGATGATACACCTTGGGATTCTGGAGTCACCCTTGGAAGGGGGTAATCATTTTTCTTAGGTGGAAAGAATTTAAGCTTTTGTGGCACAAAGTCATAAGGCAAGGTATCGCTAGTTACCTCGCCGTTTAAAAGTTTATTAAAGAAATCCATCTTTTTTATCTCATTTAAAAGTACCATTTATTTATATTGCCTCCTTTTGTAGTTCCATCACAGGTGTTTTTTCAACTACCTGCATATTAGCATATATTTTTTCTAATCTTTCGTCAGGATAGTGCTTGTCCAAAAATCTTGTAAGAGAATTATTTATTTCTATATTTTCACGTCGTTGTCTTTGACGGTTTACAGCTAGTGCTGAAATCATAAGATCCAATAGGAATAATGCTGCTATGCACCAAGTTAGAGGGATGCCGATATTATTTGGAAGCTTTTCTATGAGACCACTTACATAGGGATAAGTATTTCTTATAAATATCAATCCTAGGAGTCCCCAACATACTGCAAAGGATGCATTAGTTCTGCCATGTAAATTAAGAGGAGTGTGACTGTATTCCCAAGATACTGTTCCAAAAACTTTTTCTTGGAAGAAGGAGCATACATATTCGAAAAGAGCACCAATAACAGCACAAGCTAAAAATATAAATACTCCATTTGTCTCTGCTATAGGATTTAAAGTTAATGTTAGAAGTACAGCTCCGAATCCATATACGGGACTTATAGGTCCGTAGATTACACCCTTTCTACTTTCAAAGTAACCATGCTTCAAGTAGCACCAAAGCATCTCTGCCATATAGCCTAGCACACATCCGATAACAAATACCCAGATTAATTTATACATATTAATTCCTTTAGCAAATGAATCCATAAAATCACCTTTCTTCAAATTATCATTGTACTTATTATAGAAAACTAGATATGTCAATTCAAAGGGGGTATTGTGGCAATTTTGTGTCAATACTTAGAAAATCAATTGAAGAGTTTTCTTTGAAGAATTGACTTTAAAAATTAGGCATTATATCATTAAATGGGAATTATAATTCTGAAAATTAAAATAATTATATTTTTTTGGATTTAGGGAGATAAAATGAAAATAGAAGAAATTAAAACGAAGCGTTTAAATCTTAGAGGTTATAAAAAATCAGATGCAGACTTTGTAATAAGTATGTGGAATGATCCTGAAATGGGTAAATATATGCCAGACCCATCAATAGAAAATATGGATGATGAATACAGAAAGGTGTATGATACCTTAGAAGATGATGAAGAATGTTGCTACTTGATTGCAGAATATTTAGTCACAGGAGAACGTATCGGAGCATGTAGTTTCATAGCAAGTGAAGATGGAGAAACCTATGATTTGGGCTATAGTGTACACAAGAAATTTTGGAGAAATGGTTATGGAACAGAAATGGCACAAGCCATGATTGATTATGCGAAATCTCATGGTGCAAAAATAATTACAGCACCAGTAAACAAGCAAAATGCGCCTTCTAATGCAGTGATGAAAAAATTGGGTTTTAGCATAGTGGGTGAACATAGAACTAAGAAAATGGGCACTGATATTATTATTGATGAATATTTGTATAGGCTGTATTTATAAAAGTTAAAAGAGGAAAAACATAATTTTAAATTTGTTGGTAAGGTATTTTAATTGATATTGGTTAATTTAATAAGTAGAAATTTAGGGGTAAAAGGATTTATGGAAATAGTTAAGTTTAATTTGAAAGATAAAAATCAATTATTAGAGTTAGATAAAGAATGTTTTGGGGCGGATTGCTGGAGTAATGAATTATGGCAAGAAATTTTGAAGGATTTAGGGCATAATATTATTTATTTAGTAAAACAAAATAATGAATTAATTGCATACCTAATGATATTCAATTGGGGAAAAGAAAAAAATTACGTTAAAATTACTAATATAGGAACTAAAAGTGAGTTTAGAGGACAAAAATTAGCTCATAAATTATTTGAAACAATGATAAATGATATGAAAAAACAGGGGATGAAAGATTTTAGAGGAGAGACAAGAGTAACAAACTATCCTATACAAAAAGTATTTAGTGATTTTGGATTCAGAAATGTGGAAACTTTTAAAAATGATTTAGGGTTATGTTAACATACGTTGCTTGTAGCAACGGCTTAATATTGATTATAATATACTTAAAAAAGGGGGAGCTTTGTATGTTTAATGAAAATCTAAAGGCAATGAGAAAAGCAAAGGGACTTTCGCAAGAAGAACTTGCTATTAAAATAAATGTAGTTCGTCAGACAATTTCTAAATGGGAAAATGGAGTTTTCCTAATTTTAAAATATTGATAAATGCAACCCATGTCCGCCTACTTGCAGATTTGATTAAAAAAATACCATTTTAGTTTGAATGATAGTTTTAAATCTAGAGTTACTCTTATGTATTTGATAAAATATTTTTTAAAGCTAAATAATTCACAAATATACATTCAATTGTGCTATAATATAAAAAACAGGATAGGAGGGTTTAATAATGAAAGGATTTGCAATGAAGAAAATCGGAGAGATTGGATGGGTCGAAAAGGATGTTCCTACAATCGGAGCAAAAGATGCGATAGTGAGACCTACGGCAATCTCTCCCTGTACATCAGATGTACATACCGTATGGTCTGGAGCTATTGGAGAACGTACCGACATGATATTAGGTCATGAAGCTGTCGGGATTGTAGAAAAGGTTGGCAGTGAAGTAAAGGATTTCAAGCCAGGTGATAGAGTAGTTGTCCCAGCCATCACACCTGACTGGAGTTCTTTAGAAGCACAAGCTGGTTATTCCATGCACTCTGGAGGTATGCTGGCTGGCTGGAAGTTTTCTAACTTCAAAGATGGGGTATTTGCTGAGTATTTTCATGTGAATGATGCTGATGGGAATATGGCAATACTACCTGAATCTGTTGATGATGTATCTGGTGTTATGCTTTGTGATATGATACCGACAGGTTTTCATGGGGTAGAGTTAGCAGATGTCCAGTTTGGAGATAAAGTGCTTGTCATTGGTATAGGTCCAGTTGGTCTGATGTCTGTAGCGGGTTCGGCGATAAGAGGAGCATCTGAAATATATGCAGTTGGAAGCCGTCCTAACTGTATTGAGATTGCAAAAGAATATGGTGCGACACATATCATCAATTACAAGAACGGAAGTATTGAGGAACAGGTCATGGAACTAACCTCTGGTAAAGGCGTAGATAAAGTCATTATTGCTGGTGGTGATGTAGATACTTTTACGACAGCTATCAAGGTATTAAAGCCGGGCGGTAAAATAGGAAATGTAAACTATATAGGGGAAGGAGATTATATAAAGATTCCACGTGTAGAATGGGGATGTGGAATGGGACACAAACAGATTTCAGCCGGATTGATGCCAGGTGGTAGATTACGTATGGAGAAACTTATATCTCTAATAGAAACGGGGCGTATCAATCCTTCTCGATTAGTAACACATCAGTTTCATGGATTTGATAAAGTTGAAGAAGCACTTTTAATGATGAAGGATAAGCCTAGAGACTTGATAAAACCAATCGTATTTATTGAATAATCACAAAATGCAGATGTCATCAAAGATTACTTTGACAAAAACGCTTATATAAATTGGCATTATACGAATGAACATTTTAATGTAGATGAATTTATTATTGCAAATTGTGAATATCCCGGCAACTGGGATGGTGAAGTAGAAAGAGTTGAAAAAATAAACGATTTATCTATTAACAAGGGGGCACAAAAAACAAGAAACACTATACACTAACAGGCAGAAAACGCTGTATTTACAAGGTAAAACCGCATTTTATAAGGTGCGAAATAAAAAGTACTTATTTCACATAGGAAAAATTGAATACGAAACAGGAAAGACAGTTGATTTCAATGATGAAGTTGATTGTCCTTTTCTTTTACAGAAATTTAAGTATAGGCACTTATCAATACATGGTAGTTGCCTTTTTGATTGGAGGAATTTAAGAATGAATGATAAAAACTTTATAGAAGAATTAAGAAAAAGCGTGAGGAATACGGTGTATCACAAACGAGAATTGCCGTTGCTTGTGGTATCAGCCGTGAATATTACAATCGCATTGAAAAAGGAAAACAGCCATTGAATCGAGAAGTTTCTTTCTCTTGTCAGAAAATACACGGACTTTTCCGAGTTGACCCCTGCCATGATAAATGAGTTTGTAGAAAAAATCCTCGTCCACCAAGCCCAGGGCAAAGGGGCAAGCAGGACACAGGAAATTGAAATTTTCTTTAACTTTGTTAGCAAGGTGGACATCCCCCGCAAGGAAGTTGAACTGACCGAGGAAGAAAAGGCCGCGTTAGCGGAACAGGAATGACGCAGAACTAAAAAAGCAGAATACAATCGACGCTATATGGAGAAGAAGCGCCGACAATGGAAAGAACATCAGGAACAGGAGCAAGCCAAGCAACTGCCCCCTGCCACCGAACAGGAGGGAGAACGCATAGCATGAGCTAATTTATGTTTGATGGTCAAGAGCTGGGGAAAATCCATCAAAAATGCCCTCTTGCGGAACGAGGGTGCAGAAAGGAGAGTTTATGAGAACAGGGCTTACCAAGCAGGAAAAGGCCACCGACATTTGGTTTGACGAGAAAGACCCGCTTATCCATATCCACACCAACAACACCGCCTTGAAGAAACGGCTACTTGATTACAGCTGCCGTTATCCGGCAATCTGCCAGCAGACCGACGCAGACCCCGAAACAGGCTGCATGGAGTTTGACATTGAGAAAGGCCGGTTCTCTTTCCGTCTGACCGCCCCATACAGCGAGGAATGCCGGAGAGCCGCCAGTGAAGCGGCAAAAGCTGCCGCAAGCAACTTTACAAAAGCATGATATAATTTTTTTGAAAAACTTTTCTCTTTCATTTAGTATTTGCCGCTAAAACCGTAGTATATAGGTGAAGCCGGAAAGGAGGTGGCGCGTTGATTGATGATGAAAAAATCATTGAGATGTTTTTCGAGCGTGACCAGCAGGCCATACGGGAATTGGACATTAAATACGGAAAAATCTGTCGCAATCTCTCGTACAACATTGTAAACAGCAGACGGGACGCAGAGGAATGTGTCAACGACGCATACTTAGGTGCATGGAACGCAATTCCTCCGACAAGGCCCAACTCGTTGCTGTCTTACATTGTGAAAATCGTTCGGAACATTTCACTTAAAATCTATTGGAGAAAGGAAGCAGCTAAGCGCAACAGCATTTACACAATCGCCATGCAGGAAATTGAAACCTGTATCGCAGACCAAAAAACCGTGGAAGATGAAATCGAAGCCAGAGAGCTTGCCTGTATCATCGAGAACTTTTTGGATACGCTGACCGCAAAAGAGCGCGTTATCTTCATGCGCCGCTATGCGTACATGGATACCTATGCAGACATAGCAAAACGCGTGGGCATATCTGAAAAAAATGTGTCCGTCCGGCTCACCCTGATTCGTCAGAAGATGAAACAATACTTGATAGAAAGAGAGGTATTTGTATGAACGTAAAATTGTTTTCCGAAGCCATGAATGAAGTCAACGATAAGTATTATGAGGAAGCGGCAAACTACCAGTGCAAAAGATACGGATGGGTAAAATGGAGCAGCATGGTAGCTTGCCTTGCAGTTGTGCTTTTCGCTGCCTTTTCTGTTCTCCCAAATTACTTAAACCAGCAAGGCGTTACGCCGCCAGATAATCCGAACGGAGTTATTGTGGATAACTCTACTGACAATCCAGATGAGGATACAACGCCCGCAACATCTAAAATCCATATCAGCATGAGTAATATTGCGATGAGCCAAGTTAACGATTTTATCGATGCGGATTATGCGAGATACAACCCTGAAACTGATGTTGAGGTTGTTTGGAATCGGGAAGATATTATCGATTATTATGGAACTGATTTGGTTCCCGCGTATATTCCCAATGGGTTTTCTGCATTTGCGGAGAACAACGAAGCAGTAGTTTACATTGGGCAAGACGGTTCTGTTGTAGAAGATACTGATTATCTTTATTTTTATAATAATGAAGCTGCACAAAATGGTATAAAGCAAGGTTTTTCTATCACAGCTTCTAAGATTGGAATTGTCCAGACCTGCTTTTATCTTCTGCCGGAAGATGAAGTAAAGACCTCTGATATTGGCGGGACAGCAGTTGCATTTGGGTATCGTTCCGTACCGTATGGCCCTTATGTCGCTGAAACTAAAGAACCGTCTGGCTACTACGATATGTATGTGGCTGAATTTGAACATGATGGTATCGAATATCAAATAGTCGCTGAACAAATGGAAGCAGAAGAAGTTGTAAAAGTTGTATCGTCTATCATCTATGGAGAAGAAGTAATTGTTGATAAGTAAATGTAGTGGTAAACTAAATTTGTAACACCTTGTTCGAATAATATATTATAATATGATTCAAAGCAAGGAGGATATCATTATGTCAGTACGTTACAGCGAAGACTTCAAAAAGGAAGTAGTGAAAGCCTATATGGCTGGCAATAAGTCAACGATGGTTATGCCAGCAGTTTGGCATTAGCCCTAACTGTTACTACAATTATAAAAAGGATGCAAAGCGAGAATATCATAAGCGCTTAACACGAATTTTTGAGCTTATAAAATATGTTTATTACAATAATAACCGTGTTATAGGCTATAGAGCTATGCGCATTTTTATTAAGCGTTATGGCTTATGACATTAGTAATACTACTATGCATAAATACATGAATAAAGAACTTCATTTATGTGCAGTAGTTATGCATTCTAAACCCGGCTGGAAAGCAGGTAAGAAACATAAAATATTTGACAATCTTTTAAACCAAAATTTCACAGTCGATTGTAAAAACAAGATTTGGTGCACAGATTTTACTTATATGCGCCAACCAAACGGAAAATTCAGATACAACTGTACGATCATTGATTTGTATGACAGATAAGCAGTAGCATCTATTAATAGTAATTATATAAATACGGAATTAGCAATAGCCACTCTCAAAAAGGCTCTGGAACAGGAACATGATCCTCAGGTAATCCTGCATTCGGATCAGGGAGTACAATTTACTTCTTGGGAGTTTGTTAATTTCTGCAAAGATAACAATGTAACTCAAAGCATGAGTAAGGTAGGTTGCCCTTATGATAATGCACCTATGGAGAGATTTATAACACTTTAAAAAATGAATTGATTTATCCCAATCATTTTTATGAAGCAGGCAGTCTGGATGAAGCAATAAACAGATATGTGTATGTATGGTATAACCATCTTCGTCCCCATTCCTACAACCATTGGAATACACCGTTTGAAGCCAGGTATGCAGAGTGAATTTTCCGAACAAAGTGTTACAAAAATACTTGACCACTACAGTGTCAATCAAGATATACAATTCTTAGTTGCTTAGGCAACTGGTATTACTAAAATTTATTTTAAAAAATTAGTAGCATCCATTTGCGATCACGGGGCTACTATTTTTTTGATATTTTATCTATAAGTAACACTATTAAATCTATTAGTGCTATTAAAAATAATCCACCTTAAATAGTAACATTAAAATGTCATTACTCATATATGTATTACCTCCATCCATAAAAGAGGTAAGTGATACCAGTAGCCCACATTCAACTATGTAAAATTGCACTTTAGAATTATACCATAATTATCTAGCATATATACATAAGAATAAGATGGGAATGCAGTTAGATTTATATAACTCTAACTGCATTCCTTAAATTATATCTTTATTCAAATTTAGACATATTTTAAATCCACTAAAGGTTAAGGTAGTCACTCATTGTCTTGCATACATCCTCTGCCATTTCTTTATCAGGCATTTCGCAGAATAATCTTAAAAGAGGTTCTGTTCCAGAGAATCTAGCTATTATCCAGCCACCATTCTCAAAGTATACCTTGCAGCCATCCATGTAAGAAACTTTTTCTATAGGGTAATTAAAGGTTGGTAGGGCCTTTTTTGTAAATAGCTTGTGAGCTAATTCTTCTTTGAGTTTTGGAGTTAAAGTGAAATTTTGTTCTGTAAAATATAAGCTTCCATAGTAGTCAGTTATCTCAGAATAAAGCTCAGATAGACTCTTCCCTGTTAAAGCTATCATTTCAACTAGGAAAGCAGCGGCATATATGCCATCTTTACCGTGGATATGGCCTTTTACTGTAAGTCCTCCAGAGGACTCTCCTCCTATTATAGCGTCAGTTTCTGTCATCTTTGACGATATGTGTTTGAAACCAACGGGAACCTCGTAACACTCTTGTCCAAAATCTTTTGCAACCCTGTCTAATATGTGAGTAGTGGAGTTATTTCTTACAACAGGTCCACGCCAGCCTTTGTATTTCATTAGGTAATAGTATAAAAGAACTAATATTTCATTTGGATGAAGGAAATTACCATTATTATCGATGACACCAATACGGTCAGCATCACCATCTGTAGCTATTCCCAAATCACAGTTGTATTCTAGAACGTAATTTCTAAGCTTGCTTAGAGTATTTACATTTGGAGCAGGAAGTCTTCCACCGAATAAAGTGTCGTGCCTTTCATGAATAACTAAAAGTTCACATCTTAGTGTCATGAGTATGGTACTTAATGAAGTTTGACTTACACCGTACATGGGGTCTAAGGTTATTTTCATTCTTGATTTCATTATGACTTCAGTATTTACTTTAGCTAATATGCTGTCGATATATTCGTTAAATGGATCTATTTCTTCGATTAATCCTTGTTTTTTAGCTTCGTTAAATTCAATTATGGAAACTGGAATGCCATTAAATTTAGCTATATATTCTTCGATTTTGTTAGTGACAGTTTCATCAGCATCACGGCCACCGTGAGTGAAAACCTTAATACCATTGTATATTGCGGGATTATGGCTGGCTGTTATGGCCATTCCATAATGCAAATCATACATGTTTACAGTGAACATAATAAGTGGGGTTGGGGCCTCTCTATCTAGGATATAGCAATGTATATTTTCAGCTGCTATAACCTCAGCAGCCCAACGGGCTGATTGTAATGAAAGGAATCTTCTATCATAACCTATGCATATGCCATTATCTGATTTGCCTTCATCTTTCATCATTTGAGCAAGAGCACGAGTTAGGATTTGTACATTAGCTTTAGTAAAATCATCGCCTATTATGGCACGCCATCCACCAGTTCCAAATTTAATCATAAATATTACCTCCTACTTTATATTTTTGCATTAATGATTATTTAGCTTATCCTTAAATTCTTTTGGTGTAACTCCAACGATTTTCTTGAAGGGTACACTAAAATACCGATGATCCTTATAGCCTATTTGTTCAGCAATTTCATAAATCTTTGCAGATGGATTTGAGAGAAGCTTACAGGCTTTTTTTATTCGATAATTAGATAGATAATCTCCAATTGTATAGACTGTCTCTTCTTTAAAGCTTCGACTTATGTGACTGTCACTTATCATTATGGATTTAGCTATATCTTTTACACTAATGTCACTAGCATAATTATTTTTTATATAATCAACTGCATTTTGAACATAAGTTGATTTTGTTGTATCATCACAGGAAAAGTACTCTTTAAAGAATATTATCCTGCTATCACTGGTCTTATCCATTTGATATTTAAGTTTATCTAACTGCTTTTTCTGATGTATTTCATCACAGGCACGCTTTATACTATTTAAAAGTTCATCATCATCAATAGGTTTTAATAGGTAATCTTTTACTCCAAGTTTTAAAGCACTTCTAGCATACTCAAATTCGCTATAGCCAGACATAATTATAAAGACAGTATTTGTTTTTGAAATAACTTTTTCTATCATTTCAATTCCATCAAGACCTGGCATTTTTATATCAGTTATTACTATATCAGGATGTAGTTTTTCAATTATTTCAGCTCCTTCAATGCCATTTTCAGCTTCTCCAATGACCTCACACTCTATATCTTCCCAAGGAGTGGTAAAGATTAGGCCTTTTCTAAGAAGGCTGGAGTCTTCTACAACAACCACCTTATACATGACTTCATTCCTCCAATTGAATCATAGGTACAGTTACTATTACAGCTAGTACCTAAATTTAGTTTGCTTTGTATCTCAATGACATATTTTTCTCCGTAGTATAGCTTTAATCTTCTGTTTGTATTTTGAAGTCCTATACTGTGATTTGTTTCAGCAGATTTAATTGCTTTATTGATTTCAGCTAACCCTTCTTCACTCATTCCTATGCCGTCATCATGATTATTAATATTATTTTTAAGGAGCAATCCTAGTTTTGTCACAACAGTATTGATATCGTCATACTGCTTTAACTTTGTTAGCCACTTTATTGAATCAAGGGTATTGTATAAAAAGTGAGGATTTATTTGAGAGTAGAGATTTTTAAGCTCTGCCAGTCTTAGTCTATCCTGCTTTTCTAAATTCACCTTGAAAAGATTATCTACCTTCACGATCATTTTATTAAGTCCTGTAGCAAGTTCACCTATTTCATCAGTGCTGTTTATATATGTACGAGTCGTCATATCATCGGTTTCTACCCTTTTAATAACTGACACTATGCTTTTTATAGGTTTAGTTATACCTCTAGCAAGACCCCATGATACTAAAAAGCATAAAAGTATGGAAAGTATAGCTACTAATTAGGTTGTTAGAGTTATATAGTTAAAGTTGTCTAATATTAAATCCACTGGTACAGAACACAATATTATAAGATTATTAATATTTGAATTCTTGTTTGCTACTAGAAGTTTTTGACCATTTAAATTATAAAAGCGAGTGCTCAAATCATTTTTGATAAGAGAGGATTTAAAATCTGCATTAAAGAAGTTCACTTTATCCATAGGAAAAGTTTCATTATAAACTACATAAAATTGCTTATCAGTAATGGTGTAGGCTAGAGGAAGGGTACTTTCTCCAGAATGAAGGTAATCTCTTAAAGCGCGTTCGGGAACATCTATAACTGCATAGCCAATGATTTTATCTCCATCTCTTATAGTTTTAGCCATAGATAAAGATATTTCGGTACCGTTGTCCATAGTATATTTATTTGGGTATACTATGGGAGATATGCTATTAGCAATAGAACGGAATAATCATTTTAGGACTTTGTCCAGATAATAAGAGATACATTTTATTATAAATTTTATTGATATCTTCTTGAGATTGATTTTTGGTACTTAGAATACTATAAATTTCTGCATCGCTACAAAACACAGTGAGCTTGTCCTTGTAAGTAGTTAATAAATCATTTACTCTTGCTTCTGTAACCTTTGTAGCTTGTGTAAGCTGATGTTCAACTCGATTTATAGATATTTGTTGAGATATAAATTTCGTAAAGAAAACAAGTAAAATTATAGGAAGTATGCTGACAAGCATAAAGTAAAATAAGATTTTAGAAAAGAAGCTTCTGCCTTTTACTTGATTTTTCATAATATGACACCACCGAAAATTATTTTAGTAATAAATTCTTTTATAGTATAAGTATACCATTAGGGTTATGTTTAATAAACTTTAGGTTTGCTATATATCTAAGTAGGATATATAAAGATTTAAAGATAAAAGTATCCTTATTGAATATCTAAGATGCAAGGATTTTTAGATCATGCATTTTAGATAAATAAAAATAGTATTTTTATATTACTGAAACTTTACCTTTGCTTATCCAAGAGAACAATGCAAGAGGCAATACTGTAGCTAGTGTAAGGATAGAAGCAAGGGCTGCCGCTGTACCAAAGCTATTTCTTACAACTTCCGTATATATTGCAACGGATATGGTTGCAGGTTTTTTGTAGATTTCTTCAGGAGTTCCAACCTGCATTATATCTCCAGCTTTCATGATTGCAATTCTATCAGAAATTGCAAGGGCCTCTTTTGGTAATGAGTTACGTAAATGGTAGTTATTCCAACTATCTTTTGAATCTTTCTTATTACAGTTCTCATTTGAACTCTAAGCTTTGCATCTAAGTTAGACAAAGTCTCGTCCATAAGAAGAATCCCTGGTTCTATAACGAAGGCTCTTGCTAGAGCAACACGTTGTTGTTGATCGCCAGAAAGTTCAGATGGGTTTCTGTCTTTTAATTGAGAGATTTGTACCAAGTCCAAAGCCTTTTCAACCCATGATGTTATTTCACTTTTAGGTACCTTTTTTGATTTTAATCCATAAGCAACATTTTCATTTTGCATCTAACAAATCTGACCAAGACTTTGGAATGTCAGATTCTCCCACAAGTATTTTATTGGAAATACTATTGTTTTTACAATTAAAATGTGATAAATATGAGATTTATATGGTGAAATATGAGTTTTAATTAAAAGAATAAATAATATTAGAGTAATCTTTGTTTTGAAATAGATTATATAATAATTATAAAAATACCCATTGCATAAGTAATTTTGCAATGGGTATTCAATATTTTTTAATTTTATTTATTAAGAACTAAGAATAACATATAGCTGCTAGTGCAGATTACTGATCCTAGAGAATATACACTATAGCTTAGCTTTCTTGTAAGTTCACTAGATTTAAACTTTGTGATTACAACACAGGTTATAGCTAAAGTTGCAATAGAACCTAGCATTAAAAGATTATTTGCTTCAGCAGTCATGGTAAATATTGATCCGTTAATAAGTAATAAATCTGCTACAAACAATATTGTTAGATTAAATAAATTACTGCCCAGTATATTTCCCATGGTAGCATTTATGTTACCTTTAGCGACTAGAGATATAGAAGATACCACCTCAGGTAAGGAAGTTGCAACTGCAAGAAGAAGTGCTCCTGCAAAAGTTACTCCTAAGTTTAATTTAGTTGCTATCATATCTGTTACATAGGTTATAGATATACTTGCTATTATTAAAAGTACACTCATAGCTAAGAATCTTATCATTATATCTTTAGTAGATAAATCAGTTGTCATTGTATTTTCTTCATCCTTATCATCATCGCTTGAAGACATAGTCTTTATAGTAATTACATAGGTGATTAATATAAATATTGATACAACATTTACACCTAATATATTAAAGCTTAGGCCTGAATAGGCAGCCACCATCAAAAGTATGTTGATTATAATTAATGCAAAACAAGTAGTTTTATGACTTGATGAGATAGTGCTGTTTCTAAATTTGTTTAAAGAAAATAATATCAAAAGTCCTAATACAGCTAAGTTAAAAGTGTTGCTTCCTAAGATATTTCCCATAACCATGTCCGGCTGTTTTACTATAATTACAGAAGACATGCTAGTGAATAATTCAGGAATGCTGGTTACAGCTGCAAGCATTACACCACCTAAAAATGCCCCTGAAAGATTTGTGGTCTTATCTAAAAGGTCCACATAGTAAGATAGCTTTAGTGAAAGATAAATTACAGCTAATGCAAGTAGTAAGTAGAATACATAAATCATTTTTTCAAATCCTTCCTTTATTCATTTGTTTGCAAAAAAAGACTTATGCACTATTTAACAATATAGTGCATAAGTCTCGTCATTTAAGATTAAGCCAGAAATTAAATTTCATCATGTTGACTTAATCGCTTATTTTGAATCAAGCTGACTACTCCCTTATGAGTATCAAAAATCCGTATTCTTTTTACTAATATTTTAACATATAAGATAAAATGAATCAATCTTCGACAAAAATATAAATATTAAGATAATTTGTACTTGATAGTTTACGAATGTTAAAATTTGTGTCGTAAAATTTTTTTGAATTAATTTTATGCACTAACTATACAAAACCACTTGCAAATTTAATAAGGATTTCATAAAAAAAGTGACAATAAATAGAATTTAAACAAGCAATTTAAAACTTAGTTAAATGAAAAACTTTTAATAAATGAATAATTATATACAATTGTATATAAAATTCAGAAAAATATGCTTTGACATATAAAAATTGAATAATACAATGTAAGTATAAATAAAGATAATTTATATAAGGAAATGGTACTCAAAAGGAGGAATAGATATGAAAGCGCTTAATGTAACCTCTGAAATAGGACGGCTAAAAACCGTATTACTCCATAGACCGGGAGAAGAAATAGAAAATCTTACCCCTGACCTTCTAAATAGACTTTTATTTGACGATATACCATATCTAAATGTAGCCCAAAAAGAGCATGACATATTTGCTGAAGTTTTAAGAAACTCAGGAGTTGAAGTTTTATATCTTGAAGAGCTGGCAGCGGAAGCAGTAAAAGAAAATCATATAAAATTGCAGTTTGTAGATCAATTTATAGATGAGGCGGGAGTCCAAGGAAAAGGGCTTAAGAACACCTTAATAGAGTATTTTTTAAACTTTGGAGAAAAAGAAATGATAGATAAGATGATGGCAGGGGTAAGGCATGAGGATATAGGAAACTACAAGAGAATATCCCTTAATGAGATGGTTGGAGAGAATTATCCATTTGTCTGCGACCCAATGCCAAACTTGTATTTTACAAGAGATCCATTTGCCACTATAGGTCATGGAATAACTCTAAATCATATGAGAACTGAAACTAGAAATAGAGAAACCATATTTGCACAGTATATATTCAAAAATCATCCTCGTTTTAAAGATAAAGATATACCTCTTTGGTTTAACAGGGATGAAAGTTCATCTCTAGAAGGAGGAGATGAGCTGGTTCTCACTGATAAGCTTCTTGCCATAGGTATATCTGAAAGAAGCCAAAGTACCTCTGTTGAAAAGGTATGTAGAAGAATACTTCAAGATGAGAGCAACAATTTTGAAACTGTATTATGCTTTGAGATCCCAAAGACGAGAGCCTTTATGCATTTAGATACAGTATTCACTCAAGTTGATTATGATAAATTCACCATACATTCCGCTATAGAAGGACCACTTAATGTCTATGCTGTAACTTTAGATGAAGGAAAGAAATCTGAACTAAAGGTTGAAAAGGAAACTGACACCATAGGTCATATATTGAGTAAGTATTTAGAGAGGGACATAAAACTTATAAAGTGTGGAGGGGGAGACCCAGTGATATCAGCTAGAGAGCAATGGAATGATGGCTCGAACACTCTAGCTATTGCACCGGGAGAAGTCGTGGTTTACGAGAGAAATTATGTGACCAACCGAATCCTAGAGGATAATGGAGTAAAACTTCATACAATACCATCTTCAGAACTATCTAGAGGCAGAGGCGGTCCAAGATGTATGTCCATGCCTTTGATAAGAGAAGATTTAAAATAAGAATACAAAATATATTTATAAGGGGTGTTGAAAATGGCAATAAATTTAAAAGGAAGAAGCTTTCTAACATTAAAGGACTTTAAACCGGAGGAGATAAGGTATCTATTAGATCTATCTAAGGACTTAAAATCAAAGAAGAGATGCGGCATAATAGGAGATACATTAAGAGGAAAGAACATAGTCTTATTGTTTGAAAAGACCTCCACAAGAACTCGCTGTGCTTTTGAAGTGGCAGCATTAGATGAAGGTGCTCACGTGACTTTCTTGACGAATTCTCAAATGGGAAAAAAGGAATCCATAGAGGATACCGCAAAGGTACTGGGAAGATTTTATGATGGAATAGAATTTAGAGGATATAGCCAAAAAACTGTTGAGGACCTAGCAGAGTTTTCTGGAGTGCCTGTGTGGAATGGTCTTACAGATGTTGATCATCCAACTCAAGTTCTTGCAGATTTATTGACCATAGAAGAACATATCCATAAGCCATTAAATGAAGTGAAGATGGTTTTTGTAGGTGATATAAGAAACAACATGAGCTATGCTCTTATGTATGGAGCAGCTAAGATGGGAATGCATTTCGTGGCTCTTGGACCAAAGGAATTAGACCCAGATGAAGCTATAATAAATGAAGTAAAGGAAATGTGCAAAGACACAGGAGCTACTATAGAGGTTACTGACAGCATAGAAGAAGGGGTTAAAGATGCTGATGTAATCTATACAGACATATGGGCTTCTATGGGTGAAGAGGACAAGTTAGCAGAGAGAGTTAAGATTCTTACTCCTTACAAAATAACTATGGATATGATGAAGGCTACTGGAAATCCTAATACAAAATTCATGCACTGCTTGCCATCTTTCCATGATATGAACACAGAAAATGCAGTGAATTCAAAGGAAAGACTGGGACTATATATTGAAGAAGTTGAAGATGAAGTTTTTAGAAGCAGAAATTCTGTTGTCTTTGATGAAGCAGAGAATAGAATGCATACTATAAAAGCAGTTATGGTAGCTACTATAGGAAGATAGGGGGTTCAAAAACTTAGGGGGTATATTATGAGGATAGTGTTGGCTTTGGGGGGCAATGCCCTCCAATCGGACACAAAAGATAAAAGCTCTGAATCACAGCTGAAAACTTGTAAGGAGACGGCAAAATCTGTTGTAGATTTAATTGAGGAAGGTCATGAGGTTTCAATAGTCCATGGAAATGGTCCACAGGTAGGACAGATTGTATCAACGGTAGAAACAGCATATAAGGCAAACAAGGAAAATACCTTATTTCCTTTTGATGTTTGCGGAGCTTTTTCTCAAGGATACATCGGCTATCATCTTCAAAATGCTATAAGCGAAGAATTAGAGAAGAGAGGCATAGATAGAACCGTAGATACTGTAATAACTCAAGTTATAGTAGACAAAAATGACCCTGGATTTCATAATCCAACAAAACCAATAGGCTCTTTTTATTCTGCTGAAGAGGCAAAAGCACTTGCAGAGGAAAAAGGGTATATTATGAAAGAAGATGCAGGTAGAGGCTATAGAAGAGTTGTGGCATCACCAAAACCTATAGACATAGTGGAGAAGAATGTAATAAAGGCTATGATAAAGGAAAATTTCATAATTATAGCTTGCGGTGGAGGTGGAATACCTGTAGTGAGAGAGGGAAAGGAAGTTAGAGGTGTAGCAGCAGTTATAGACAAAGATTTTGCTGCTGAAAAGCTAGCTGAAATATTAGATGCAGATATGCTTTTAATCCTAACCACAGTAAATAATGTGTGTATAAACTTTAATAAACCAAATCAAAAGGAACTTTCATCTGTAACTGTAGAAGAAATTGATGAATATATAAAAGAAGGACAATTTGCACCAGGAAGTATGCTTCCTAAAGTTGAAGCCTGCAAGAAATTTGTACAGTTTAAAGAGGGAAAGACAGCTATAATATCATCTTTGAATAGCGCAAGGGTTGCCATACAAGGTAAAAGTGGTACTAGATTCATGAAATAAGAGCATATACTCTTATTTTAAATCATTTTAAACTTTACTTAATGATGTATTAGCTTTATAAAATAAACTGTATATATAAAATTTATAGTGGATAAGAAGATGTCTCATAAATTTAGTGTGAGACATCTTTTTTATTTAAATCATGGTGAAGTTTAAGGGATATATTTAATTCATATTAATAGTACACGTGGTTTGTGGTAAATATTATGATAAAATAGAAATTATAATATCTTAATTTGTATGAGAGGTGGATTACACTATGACAAATATATTTATCATAGAAGATGATAAGAAAATTAAACAGGAAATAACAAACCTTTTAAATAGATATGGCTATAACTGTAGTTCTTCGGAGAATTATGAAAATATAGTTGAAGATGCCATAGCCAGCAATCCAAACTTAATTTTGCTAGATATAAATCTTCCCTTTTATGACGGATACTATATATGTAGAAAAATACGAAAGCTATCAGATGTGCCTATAATTATAGTTACAAGCAGGAATAGTGAAATGGATGAACTAATGAGTATGAATTTAGGTGCAGATGATTTTATAACAAAGCCATACAATACTCAAATACTTCTAGCGCATATATCTGCAATACTGAGAAGGGCATCCTCTGTAAGCACCTCAAATGTCATTGAATACAAAGGAGTAACCTTAAACCTGTCTAAAAGCATAGTAGAGCATGAAGACAGAGAAGAAGAGCTTTCAAAAAATGAAATGAAAATCCTGTATTGTTTGATGGAGAGCAAGGGTAAGATAGTAGGGAGAGATGAACTTATGGATGTACTGTGGCAGTCAAATGAATTTATAGATGACAATACCCTAACTGTAAATATAAATAGGCTTAGAAGAAAGCTTGATTCCATTGGAGTGAAAGAGTTCCTTCAAACTAAGAGGGGGCAGGGATATGTTATAGATTAAAGGAGATTGGATATGAGATTTAGAGACTTTATAAAAGAGAAAATATTATATCTATCTATGATGTTCATATGTCTTGTTGTGATATGGACCATATTAAATGTAATAGCAGCTGACCTTTATGTAGCAGGTCTTATCACTGTACTTATTTTACTGCCTAATGTAGTCTCTATGATAGTAGAATTCTATAAAAAATCTAGATACTACAATGAAATAGAGGAAAACTTAGAGGAGCTTGACCAAAAGTTTTTACTTTCAGAAATTGTGGAGAAGCCAGATTTTCTAGAGGGAGAAATACTCTATGATGTGATGAAAGAAGCTAATAAATCCATGAATGATGAGATTTCAAAATACAAGAGATCCAGTAGGGAATATAGGGAATACATAGAGATGTGGGTCCATGAGATAAAAACTCCTATAGCATCAAGCAATTTAATATTTGAGAACAATAAAAATCAAATAACTAAAAGTTTGTTAGAGGAAATGAATAAGATAGATGGATATGTAGAGCAGGCTTTATATTACGCAAAGAGCAGTAGCGTAGATAAGGACTACATAATCCTAGGAACTTCTTTGAAGGACATAGTGAATAGTGTAATAAGAAAAAACTCTAAGACTCTTATTCACAAGAGAATAAAGATAGAAATATTTCAAGATGACTTTATAGTTTATGTGGACAAAAAGTGGATGGAATTTATACTAAATCAAATAATAAATAACGCAATAAAGTACATGGACAAAGATGTAAAAGTATTGAAGCTTATAGCACAGAATAGTGAAAATAGAGTAGCTCTTACCATTGAGGATAACGGAATTGGGATGAGTGAAAAAGATGTATCTAAAGCCTTTGAAAAAGGATTTACAGGAGAAAATGGACGTAAATTTTCTAAATCAACTGGTATAGGACTGTATCTTTGCAAAAAGCTATGCGACAAACTAGCCTTAGGCATAAGTATATTTTCTATAGAGGGGAATGGGACTAAGGTACAAATAGTATTTCCTAAAAGTGAAATGATGATTTTAAAATAAAATCTTCAGAAAGATATGAAATTTTATTTGTACAATTAAATTTAAATTATGAAAGATATGATATAATTTCATAGTTAAGAAAAGTAAACAAACTAAATATGGGGGGCGTAGCATGAATGATTGAGATAATTTTATTATCAAGCGGAGCCGGAATAATAGGAATGGGACTAGGAGGTCTCATAGGATTACTATTTGGAGAAAGCTCAAAGAAAACCATGAGTTATTTACTGTCATTTGCATCAGGAATGATGGTAAGTATAGTTTGTTTTGATTTTTGAAATTAACCTTTTAGTTATTTTACACATATATACATAAATGTGTGACAATATATAGAGTATAGGAGATATTGAAACTTTTGTAAGTAGGTGAAGTTGTGATTAAGGGTAAGAAGGTAATAGGAATATTATGTTTAGGAGTAGTTTTAGGCAGCTTTGTTGGATGTAATGGTTACAATATGGCAGGTACATCATTAGATATCAGTGCTCAAGCATCAGAAAATAAGGATGAAAAAAATGAGCTAGTAAAGTTTGAAGAGAAGGGACTTAAAACCTATGATATACCTACTAAGTATACCTTAGAGCAATCTAAGGCCAATGATGAATATATATTTATAACAGATGAGGATGTAATTTTAAATAAGGAAAAAGTAGAAGAGTTTTTAGCTTCATTTGCAAATAAGAAACCAACTAAAATTAGATATACTCAATTTTTTAAGGGATCTCTAGATTGTATGAGAGATATCGAATATGATGGCACAAAAAATAATACTAAAAGATTACGATACAAAATCACCTGAAGATAAGACTTACAAATACTTAGAAGCAGTAGATAATGATATGATTAATGATGGTGGAAATTACAGACTAAAAAAATATTGGTGTAAAACTGTTTTACGTTAAGAATAAATAATTAATAATATAAAAAAAGAGAAAAATCATGGTATTTTTCCTTTTTTTATTTTTTGCTATTTATATATGTTATTTGAAAAATTTATTTTAATAAGACAAGAAATAAATTATAAAAAACACAAGATACAGATTTATAATTTTTATTTAGAAATGTAATGAAAATATAGAATTTTTTTATTGTATTTTTGTGAAATTGAAAACAAAATAATAAAAAATATATTTTTTAGGGAAATCGTATACAATAACAAATTGACAGAAGAGTAATATATAGTGTATTCTTTGATTAAAGACTAATTAAAGTCATGTCTAAAAGTACGAGAGAGGAGAAAAAAATATGAATGAAAATGTAAATTATTTGGATTTAGCAAACAGCCCTTTGATGTGGTTAGCAGCAGGTTTGGCTGTGGCAGTAGTTGTATTTCAATCGGTATTATTTTTTAGAAAATCATTAACTGCTGCAAAGGAATTAGGTATAGAAAAAGAACAGGTGAATAAGGCAATCAAAAGTAGTGCCATTGCATCTATTGGACCATCTATTGTTATTTTGGTCACAATGATTTCTTTAATTGTATCAATGGGAGCACCAATTTCTTGGATGCGTTTGTCTTTTATCGGATCTGTTAACTATGAAGCTATGGCAGCAGGATTTGGTGCACAAGCAATGGGTACAACTCTAGAAAATCTTACACCAATCGCATTCGCTTGTGGTGTTTGGGTTATGATTTGTGGTTCTTTAGGTTGGTTAATATTTACATTCTTGTTTACAGATAAAATGAATAAAGTAAACAATTTAATGTCAAAAGGTAATGCAAAAATGGTACCAATTATTTCTGCAGGAGCGATGTTAGGAGCATTTGCAAATTTAGCAAGTGGAAACTTTTTCTCTGCAGAAGGTAATTTTGCATTCGGTGGTGCACCTGCCGTTGCAACTGTTGTAGGTTGTCTTTTAATGATGGCTCTAACAAAACTTTCAAAAGATAAAGGTATCGCATGGCTACGTGAATGGGCATTTGCAATTGCAATGTTTACAGGCATGTTTGTAGGTCATATTTGGAATATCACAGTATAAATAAGGAGGAATAAACAGTGGAAAACAATCAGCAAAATTATTATTCAAAAACGTATATCCCTAGTATCGTTAAGTGGGGAAAACTAACAATGCTTTTGGGTATTATATTATGTTTTGCCCCTGCATTTGTGGTTTCTGGTGTATATGGCTATATGCCACCGATTTCCGCAATTATTGCAGGTACAATTTCACAAATTAGTGTAAGTGGTGCATTTTATGTGGTGGAACCAATTTCCTATTTCCCTATTTTAGGTATTCCGGGAACATACTTGACTTTCTTATCTGGTAATACATCAAATATGAGAGTACCTTGTGCATCTGTGGCACAAGAAGCAGCAGGTGTTGAGATAGGTACAGAAAAGGGTTCTGTAATTTCTACAATTGGTATTGCAGTTTCTATATTGGTGAACGTTGTTATTTTGACATTTGGAGCTGTTGCAGGTAATGCTATTTTAGCTATTTTACCTATTGGTGTACAAAATGCATTAAACTTCTTATTACCTGCTTTATATGGTGCTGTATTTGGTCAGTTTGCAGTTTCAAGACCTAAATTAGCTGTTGTTTCAGTAATCATTGCATTTGGTATGAACTGGCTATTAAAAAATAATTTCTTATCATTCTTACCAGGTACACCATCTTATGCGGTTATATTAGTAGCGGTGTTTGGTTCTATTTTAGCAGGAAAATTGTTGTACAAAAAAGAGCTGGCATAATATTTAGTATTTGATTGAGGTGAAACAAATATGTTGTCAAGAGAAAGATTGCAAAACACATTTTTAGAAATGATACAAATTTATAGCCCATCAAAAGGCGAGAAAGAAATGGCAGATTGGTTAGAAAATTGGTTGAAAGAAAGGAATATTCCCTATCAATCAGATAATGCAGGTGAGGCTTATGGTGGAAATGGAAGAAATATTGTAGCATATATTTCTGGTGATAAAACAAAAATGGCATTGGGATTTGGAGCACATATGGACCAAATCGAACCTTGTAAAGATGTGAAGCCTATTATAGAAGGATCTATTATACGTACAGATGGTACAACAACATTAGGTGGAGATGATAAAGCAGGGATTGCTGCTATATTGGAAGCCGTGGAAGATATTTTAGAAACCAATGCACCACATCGTGATATTTATTTAGTGTTCACGGTATCAGAGGAAATTAGTATGCAAGGTACAAAACACATGAATTTAGATATATTGCCTTGTAAAGACCTTGTCATTGCTGATGCAACAGGGGATACTGGCTTGATTGCATACAAAGCACCTGCAATGGAAGCTATCAATATAACATTTAATGGCAAAAAGGCACATGCAGGGATTGAACCAGAAAAGGGTATCAATGCCATTGTTGCAGCGTCAAAAGCTATTGCTAATATGCATATTGGACGTATTGACAAAGAAACCACTTCTAATATTGGACATATCGAAGGTGGAGATGCAACCAATGTTGTAACAGATGAAGTGACATTTACAGCGGAAATTCGTTCTCATTCTATGGAAAAATTAGAGGCAGAATTACAATACATGGAAGAATGTTGTCAAAAAGCAGCTGAAAAAATGGGAGCAACTTATACATTTTCTCATGAATTAGCATATCCTGCATTATCTGTAGATTTGGATTGTGAACTGGTGAAAGAAACTCAAAAGGCAATGGAAGCAGAAGGTATCTCTCCTGAATTAGTTGTAATTGGTGGTGGAAGTGATGCTAATGTATTGGCAGGACATGGATACCGTAGTGT
Organism: Clostridium sp.; assembly: GCA_022773025.1. Classification (GTDB taxonomy): domain Bacteria; phylum Bacillota; class Clostridia; order Clostridiales; family Clostridiaceae; genus Clostridium_X. The sequence goes on from JALEZF010000021.1 coordinate 68,196, forward strand.
CATTCTAGGATTGGGTATGAGAGATGTACATACCGTAGAAGAATCATTAGATATGGATGAGGTATATAAAGCAACAAAGGTAATCAGACACATGATGTCTGCAGAATAGAAGGGGAAGAAATGTATAAAGAAGAATTAAAACGCAGATGTATGGAAGCTATTGATGCAGAATATGAAAATATCAAAGCTATTGGTGAACAAATTTATCAAAATCCAGAATTAGGGTTTAAAGAATTTAGGACAACCAAAACCATGACGGAAGCATTTCGTGCATTGGGCATGAATCTAGAAACAGAAATCGCATATACAGGCTGTAAAGCGTATATGGATAAAAAAGATGGTTTGACTGTGGGCGTCATAGGGGAACTGGATTGTGTGGCATGTGCAGACCATAAAGACAGTACACCAGAAGGCAATGTACATGCTTGTGGCCATAATGTACAGTTGTCAAATATATATGGCTGTGCAGTTGGATTGATAAAGTCAGGTGTTTGGAAGGAATTATCGGGTAATGTAGAATTTATTGCAATACCTGCCGAAGAGTGTGTTGATTACGAGTATCGTGATGGTTTGATTCATGATGGTAAAATTTCATTTTATGGTGGAAAGCAAGAATATGTAAAAAGAGGTGGCTTTGATAATATAGATATGATATTACAATGTCACATGATGGAAATGGAAGATCCAGAAAAGGCTTGTATTATTAATACAGCATGTAATGGATTTATAACAAAAACTATTACATTTTTGGGAGAAGCAGCACACGCCGGATTTGCACCGTTTGAAGGTATTAATGCATTAAACATGGCAGAATTAGCATTAAATAATATACATGCACAAAGAGAAACGTTCAAAGATGATGACAAAGTGAGAGTAAGTGCAGTAATTACAAAAGGTGGAGAACTTGTCAATGTAGTTCCTGCCAAAGTAGAAATGCAAGTTATGGTACGTGCATTTAATGTAAAAGCTATGATTGACGCATCGAAAAAGGTAGACAGAGCATTGAAAGCAGCAGCTTTGGCATTGGGCGGAAAAGTAGAAATTAGGGATAAAATGGGATATTTGCCTATGAAAACAGACCGCAACATTTCAAAATTATATCGCCAAAATATGATAGAATTTGCAGGTGTAAATAAAGATGCTTTTGTAGAGGACTATGAAACTGCTGGTTCCACTGATTTGGGAGATATTTCACAAATGAAACCTTGTATGCACATTTGGTCAGGTGGTGTGACAGGTGGGTTGCACTCAAAGGAATATCAAATTGCAGATACAGAGAAAGCATATATTTTACCTGCTAAAATGTTAGCAGCAACAGTGATTGATTTGCTTTATGAAAATGCAGAAACAGCAAAAGAAATCAAACAGCAATTTCAACCAAGTTTTACAAAGGAAAGCTACTTGGAATTTATGAAAGAACATACTGGCACAACATATTTTGATGGTGCAGAAAAAATATAATGTAAGAAAGGTACATGATATAATTGTAGAGGGGAGAATATTTTGTTTTAAAAAGTATTCTCCTCTCTATTATTGTTGTGAAGGTACATACGAAAGGAGGTAAATACTGTTTTTTCTATACTTGTATAAATAAAATACAAATGTTATCATAAAAAAGATTAATATTTGGATATGTATATAAAGAGAGGAAAAATATGAAATTAGGTATTATTGGACCGCAGGTACCTTGTGATATGATTGCAAAGAGCTTACACGAAATTGATGATAAAACAGTAATTCATATATTCTCAAGGGAACAAGTAAAGGACTGTGTTGATGTCATTGAAGAATGCGAAAAAATGTGTGATGCTATACTGTTTACAGGGTGTGCTATAGAAAGCTATATCAAAGAAAAATATGATTTAAAAAAGCCTTATACATCTGTGGAAAAATCAATTATAAGTATGTCAGGTGCGTTTTTGGAAATGCAAAAGAAAAACATGGAATTAGATGCTTTTAGCATTGATGTTGTAGAAAACCAAGTGATTGAAGATTTGTTGGATGCATTTAAGATTTCGGCAAGAAATATTTACTCTTGCTGTTTTCAGGATGGTGTGGATGAACAATCATATGTAGATTGGCATATTCAACTACAAGAAGAAGGTAAAACAAATGTTGCTTTGACAGCGTTTATGTGGGTATATCAAGAATTGCAGAAAAAAGGATATCATGTGATTTATTTGGGACCTACCCGTGCAATGGTACGTTCAGCTTTGGAACGGTTACAAAATGAATATGCACTCAATAGGGCAGAAGATGCCATGATTGCAGTGGAAATATTGCAGTTGACAAATTATGAACGCATTGACGAAAGTTACTATACAGGTATGCTTAAAAAAGCAGATATTGAAAAACATATTATACAATATGTGAAAAGCATACAAGCTGCAAT
>JALEZF010000095.1 GCA_022773025.1 Clostridium sp.
TTTGTTATTTTCATATTATATTATTAATTTCGATAATATTTTTAATCTTAAATTTTATCCACAACTAATAATAGAAAAACCCTCTGTTTTTAAACAGGGGGTTTTTCAACAAACTGAAAAATAGCATCCTAAAATATTTAGGATGCTATTTTGTATATCTTATTATAATTTTATTGTGTTTTGTGATTTATTCATAAGCTCTACAATTGTATACATATTAGTTATTTCTCCTATTGCAAGCTTTTCCTTAAGGCCATAGAAATCTAAGCATGTACCACAACTTAATATGTTTACTCCTTCTTTAGAAAGTTTTTCTATACTTTCAAGGCAAGGTGACTCTTCTACTACAAGCTTAACCCCTCCATTTAAGAAAACCAAGTTTGTTGGAAGGTTTGAACTTTCAGATAGTGCAAATAAATAGCTCTTCATAAGCGCTTCACCTAGATTGTCATCTCCAGAACCAAGCTTATCAGATGAAATGATAATTGCCGTCTCCTTGTTAAAACTCATAACTTCACAGCCGCAATTCTCTTTAATTATAGTTATATTAAAAAATTCTCCGTCCTCTAAAACTTCATATTTAAAACCATTACTATCTGCAAGTTTACATATGTTGTTCTTAGCTACTTCATTATCTACTATAACTTCAGCCCTACCTTCTTCTATGGAATCGAAATATTTTTTAGTATTTATAACAGGTGTCGGACACTTTAATCCCTTACAATCTATAATTTTCATTACTTTATCACCTCTAATTTATTTATATTTTATATTATATCATATAGGATAATTTATGAGATTTTAAATACAAATAGATAGAGTCTAATCTATTTGTATTATCAATAATGAAGTTTTAAGCTAAATCTTTCTATTTGAATTCCACTCCTAGTTATAATATAATTTAAGGGTAAAACTACAGAAAAGGGTGAAGCATATGAATATAAAACAGTTTGCAAAAGATAAATTGTCTAACATAGACAAGCCTTTTATAATTAGAGCTACTTTATTTCTTATAGTTACAATTGGCTTGCTTTTGAAATCCTTTGTATTTTTAGGATTTACTTTAAATGAAAATATTTATTCTTTAAATTTTTCATTAGGATACAATGAAGGAACCTATTTTTACAAATACTATCTAGCCTTTATTTTGGCTTTCCTATCCTTCTATTTCTTGTTTAAAAATAGAGGAAAACTTAGATTTCTATTCTTTATGGATATCTTTTTGACACTTATAATAGCTGTGGATTTATGGTACTACAGAGGATTTAGAACAGTACCTTCTTTAATAATAGTAAAGCAAACAGCAAATTTGGACAATCTAACGAGTTCCACCTTATCCATGATGAGTCCACTAGATATAATACTTTTTGTGGACATAATACTGTTTATATTATTATGGATAAAATTAAAACCTGTATACAAAGAAACAAAAAGAAGTGTAAGCCTATTTCTTTTAACATTTGTTCTTTCCGTAGGCTTTGTTGCTTATGTGCCTTTTGTTACTAACGTACTAAAGAAGGATCATTCTAAAAGCTACATCTATGGAATGTATGACCCAAATGATACGGCAAGATACTTCTCCCCTATAGGCTATCATGTATTTAATGCCTATCAGGTTTATAGAGACTCTAAGCCTCTTGATCTAAAAGCAGAAGAAATTAACGAGATTAAAGAGTGGTATGACTACAAAAATGAAAATCTTCCTGACAATGAGTATAAAGGAAAGTTCGCTGGAAAGAATCTTATAGTTCTTCAGGTTGAATCTTTAGAAAGCTTTGTCATTGGAGAAAAGGTTGATGGTATGGAGATAACTCCAAATCTAAACAAGCTTTTGTCTAAAAGCATTTACTTCCCTCATATAAAAGAACAGGTTAATGAGGGTACAAGCTCCGACTCTGATTTAATGGTAAATACATCAGTATTCCCATTAAGACAAGGAAGTACATTCTTCAGTTATCCAGGAACAACCTATAATTCAATGCCTAATCTTTTAAAAGAACTTGGCTATGAAAATTTAGCAATTCATCCTGATAAGGGTCCTTTCTGGAACTGGATGGAAGGTTTAAAGGGTGTTGGTTTTGATAACTTAATAGACTATTACAGTTTTACTGACGATGAATCCATCGGACTTGGATTAAGCGATAGAACTTACCTTAAGCAGATAGTTCCAAAGCTTGCAGAACTAAAAGAGCCATTCTATAGCTTTATGGTTACTCTTACAAGCCACGGTCCATTTGATCTGCCAGCAGAATATCGTGAGATGAAATTGCCTGATGAAATAGAAAACAACATCTTAGGTGACTATTTCCAAAGTATTTATTATACTGACAAACAAATTGGAATGTTTATAGACCTTTTAGATAAAGAAGGATTACTTGATAATACAGTTATAGCTATCACGGGGGACCATACTGGTATCCACAAGTACTATACAGATAAGCTTGCTACTTTAAGCAATCCAAAACAGTCATGGATGGATATAACTTGGGACATACCTCTTATGATTTATGATAAGAATTCTGATTCAGGAAAGACCTTTGACACTATTGGTGGACAAATAGACACTATGCCTACTTTAGCTTACCTAATGGGTGTAGATGAGAATAAATATATAAATTCGGCTATGGGAAGAAATCTTTTAAAAACAAATAGGAGTTTTGCAGTCCTTACTAACAGAACCGTCATGGGTGATGTAAGTGACGCTGACAAAGAACATGCCATAAAAGGTCTAGACCTTGCTGACAAGATAATAAAAAGCGATTACTTCAAAAAATACTACGAGAAATAACTAAAATATATATTAAACCATGTTAATTTCACAATAAATCCCGAACCCTTTTGGGTCCGGGATTTATATTTTTTTAAAGGGACTCTTCGCTAATTAGTGCAAAGTCCCTTTTATCTGATTGTATTATCCTACACGAAGCAAAATTAATATTACAATGATTTAAGTAATTAAAGGAATGAAGAATCCTGTGAATGTACATATTAGATATGTAAAATCTTGCATTACTCATCCTCCTAAATAATACAAACTTTATTTTGACAATTATCCTATTCACAGTTACCGATTACTTTACCTTTTTATTATATGCTTTGTTTTACTGTTATAATTCATTATTCTTCAATCATTATTTAAAAGCATTCTTCATTGTAAGCTTCCTTCTTATTTTAATGGCTTTCTAGTTTTTATATTTAAATCCTCATCCCATTTATATATAAATGCCCCTGTTGCCCATTCAGCCATTATGACCTCTTCTCCTGGTTTTATATTTATTTTACTTACTGGAGCTGGCTGAATCATATTGTTCTTTATATTATAAACAAATATATTCTCATCGTTTATAATAAGGGCAAATTTATTATTAGGTGCTGTATATGCATCTTTAGCATCTGGTACTGTAGATTTTATCAAATTCCAAGGTATATATAAATCATCATAGTTAAGTATGCTTTTAGTTAGAAGCAAATTCACATTAAAGTCCATGATTTCATCTTTTACTTGGGCACGTCCTACTACATTCCAATTTCCATTTTTTCTTTTTATAGCAAAATTATTTTCCTTTAGCATAGATTCATCAAAGTTCACTCCATAGGTATCTTCAATGGCTTTTTTTCCAGAAGCCATAAACACATCTCTTGACCTTTCACCTAATACATCAGAAATTTTAAGTCCTGTACTGTAATTCAAATTATCTATAGGCAAAAATCTATAATATCCATTGAGAAAATTATTATTTTCATCTGTTATAGTATTTTCTATGGTTATATAGTTATTTGCAATAAATAAAATTTCTTTAGTTATATTGATTTGCTTTTTATTTAAATTTTCAGCGATACCACTACTATTTTCAGGAACTTTAAGATCACTATTTAAAGATTTAGCTGTTATAGTATCTACATATAATCCATTGTTATAATTTCGAGATGTTACCAAATCCCAAAATCCATTTTGTCTAGGAATTACAAGACCATTTATTTCGTATGAAGGTCTAATGCCTGAAGCATCATAAGATATCCATAAAGTTCTGTAAGTTATATCTCCGTTATTATCCTTATTTTTAAGTCCTAATAACACTCCACTTTCAGGAAGAGATGTACTTATCTTCTTTTTGTCACTCTCACTCTTTATGCTGTCTTTTTCATCCTCATTTTTGTCATTGTTATTAATGTCTTCTTTAAGCTTTTCTGTTTCATCTGATACCTTCTTAAGATATACAAATCCATTCTGTACACACATTATTATCTCTTCATCACTAACTTTTATAATGTCATAAAGACTCTTATCACCTGATGTAATTTGTATAACACTAGTATCTTCCTTATCCTCTATACCCAAGATATTAAAATCCACTCTATACTGCTTTACTATATAATCATTTATATTCACATATTTCACCTTATAGTAAGGTTGCACATAAAGATCCTTTCCAAAAGATGCAAATTCACTACTGAATTGAGCAGTCATTTGTAAATATTTATTTTCCTCATCAGTATTTTCTTTTATAGGTTTAAATTTTTCAACTTCCCATGTTCCACTTATAGGAATAGCTTCGTTGCTTGGGGCAATTATCTTATTGTTTACATCTGCATTTTTTATATTGAGGCACCCTGAAAAAAATACTGATACTAAAATCAAAATCAAAATTGTACAAATATTTTTTTTCATATTATCCTCCTATTCATTACTTAATATGGGAAGCTCTATTGTCACACAAGTTCCCACACCTAATTTACTTTCTATATCGAATTTACCGTTATGAACTTCTACAAGCTTATCACAAATACTTAGACCTATACCATTTTGTGATTTACTGCTCTTTCCCTTGTAGAATTTTTCTTTAACATGAGGAAGCTCCTCTTCCCCTATGCCGCATCCATTGTCTTGCACTTTCATTACGAGTTTATACTCTTCACGATAAACTTTTAAAGTTACCTTTCCTCCACGGTCGGTAAACTTAAAACTGTTATCTAATAAATTTATAAGCACTTGTTTTATTCTATTTTTATCTATATAAAGTTTTGGAATATCACTCTCTACTTCTACATAAAATTCTATTCCATCTCTTTCTGCTCTAAGACTCATATGCTTTCTCACATACTCTACAATCTCATCAATATTCTCCCATGACTTCTTTATATCCATATGCCCAGACACTAGCTTTGAGAAGCTCAATAATTCTTCTACCATAGAACTCAGCCTGTCACATTCATTTTCTATTATGTCTAAGCCATCTTTTAGCATGTCTTTATCCATATCATCATACTTTAAGGTAACAGCCCATCCTTTTATAGATGTAAGAGGAGTTCTAAGCTCATGAGATACGTTTGATATAAATTCATTTTTTAAACTATCCTTTTTCACTATCTCTGAGGCCATATAATTTAAAGTGTCAGAAAGCTTTCCAACTTCATCATTTCTAATCTTTTTACTCTTTATTGTGAAATCTCCATCAGCCATCTTTTCAGCAACTCTTGTAACGGCTTTTATTGGATTTATTATACTTTTAGCTAAGATAAAGCTCACAAATCCTCCCATTACTATTACAAAAATAGCAATAGCCAAAAATACATAGGTTATATTCTTTATCTCATTATCCACCTCTCGAAGAGATGTTACAAAACGTATAACTCCTTCAATTTCTCCATATCTCTTTAAAGGATAGGAAACAGACATTACCTTTGAGTCACTATAAAATACTTTTCCTGTCCATACTCCTTTTTCACCATTTAAAGCTTTCTTAGTATCCTCTGTTAATACTTTTGTACTTCCGCTTCCTATAGAATCAAGAAGCAGCTTTCCACTCTTATCCATTACTTGGACTTGGGCATCCGTTTGATTCCAAAACACATCAACATTAGATAATATATTTTCTTCTAAAGTAGCATTAGAAAAATACTTATTATAAAAATCAGATGATATCTTAACCTGATTAGTCAGTAAATCTTCTATGTTTTGATAGTAATACTGTCTTATAAATAATGTAGTTAATAATTCCAACAGAACTATACTTATGATTATTACAAGCATAAAATTTCTAACTAATTTACCTCTTATGCTTACTTCTTTTTCTCTTTTAGCTTTTACTTCTTCCATCTATAACCAGTTCCCCATACAGTTTCTATAAATTTAGGATTAGATGAGTCATCTTCAATCTTTGCTCTGAGTCTTCTTATATTTACGTCTACTATCTTAGGGTCTCCTACAAAATCATATCCCCATACTAGATTTAAAAGCTCATCTCTGCTAAATGCTTTTCCTGGATTCTCTATAAATATTCTAAACATCATATATTCTTTTGGAGTTATATCTATCTCTACATCATTTTTTAAAAGCTTTTGAGAATATAAATCCAGCTTAAATGGAGGAAAGTTTATTATCTCTTCTTCATTTTCTAGATTCCCCTCAATTCTTCTAAGTAGTGCCTTTGATCTTAGTATAAGCTCTACTGGATTAAATGGCTTTATAACATAATCATCTGCTCCGTATTCAAGGCCCATTATCTTATCCATGTCTTGGTCCTTTGCTGTAAGCATTATTATACCCATATCAGGCATCTCTTTTCTTAATGCCTCACATACTTGGAATCCATTTATTCCAGGCAACATCACATCTAAAATTGCTATATCAGGTTTTTCTATCATGGCTAGTCTTAAGCCATCTTCTCCACTTCCAGCCTCTATGACTTTAAAATCATTTCTTTGAAAATTTATTCTTAAAAAACCTCTAATGCTACTTTCATCTTCAACTATTAGTATTTTTTTCATAACTCTATACCTCCTAAATTCACCCCATTTTATATTATCATATTTACCAATATATAATAAGAGAAGTATTTATACTTCTCTTATTATATACAAAATAAAATTTAAAATTATATTGCTTGTCCTATTTAATAGTTCTGAATTCATATCCCTGTGATTTTAAATACTGTATCACTTGTGGTAAAGCTTCCGCAGTAGCTTCTTTTCCATAAGTGTCATGCATCAAGATAACAACCTTCTCTTGATCTTTTGTTGTGGTTTTTACTCTTTCTAAAAGTTCATTTGCTGTTTTTTTATTTCCCTCAGCATCGCCACTTAATGAGTTCCAATCTATATAATGGATTTTATTTTCCTTAAATTTGGCCTTTATTCCATCTCTTCCCTTCCAAGACATAAGTCCACCTGGAAATCTAAATACTTTTGTATCAAACTCTGGTCCTATAACCTCTCTTATCTTATCATTAGTCTTTTGATACTCTTCCATAACCTTATTTGTATCTACAACTCTGCCTGGATATAGCTTCTTATAATCATGACTATAGCTATGATTTGCGATAGCGTTTCCTTCTGCAACTATTCTCTTTAAAATATCTTTGTTATCATCTTTTAAGGTTTGTCCAACTACAAAAAATGTAGCTTTTACATTTTCATTTTTTAGAGTGTCCAATATTTTAGGTGTTACTGTTGTTGAGGGTCCATCATCAAAAGTAAGATAAGCTACCTTTTTACCATCTCTTTCATAAGTGTTATTAACAACAGTTTCTACAAACTCACCAGAATCAGCATACTGCATTCCTTCTTCTGAGACATTTAGGCCTTGTTCTACAAGGGATTTCTTTTTTTCTTCCTTTTTTTGGGTAGTTTCTTCGTTGTCTTTTCCTGTTGTAACTTGTATATTCTGCGCCTTAGCTTGCTCATCATTTTTATTTAAAACAATTTGAACTCCTATTATTGAAATAGTCACTAAAACTAACATAGAGACTCCAGTAAAAAACCTTCTTCTCTTTTGCTTCTGCTTCTTATTATACTTATATCTTCCCATTGTGACGTTTCACCTCTACTATATTTTATCTCTTATGTTTCTATAATTTATTATAATAGATTCTAAAAAGTTATCAATTACAAAGGAGTTACATTTTGTAATTACATTTATAAGTTAAGCTTAAATTCCTATACCCTGTCGAATATGATTGATTTGAATATGCCAAAAAACTCCCTTGTGTAGTATGTTGGTACTAACAAAGGATTTGTTTTGTTACCTATAAAAGATAGCTTATTATAACCATTCCTTTTAGCTAAGATGCTGCTTCTAAAGCAGTGATAATTGCTAGTAATAATTTTTATGTTCAAATTTTCAATTGATTTTCCACTATTTTTCTCTATAATCTCTTTGGAAAACTTAAAATTCTCCATTGTATTTCTAGCATTATCTTCTATTAATATTCTTTTTTCAGCTATTCCATTTTCTATCAAATATCTCTTCATAGCTAGTGCTTCTGGTATACTTTCACCTGGCCCTCTTCCCCCTGTAACCACTATATAATTCTTTGTGGTTTTATTATATTCTATAGCTTTATCCATTCTTTCTTTCAGACTTAAAGTCATCTGTTCACCCTTTAGTCCTGCTCCAAGTATTATGTTATAATCGCATTCTCCCATATCTGAATTAGCTCCAAAACCTATGATCATTCCTTCAATTCCAATAAAAATAATCATAAAAATACTGAGAAGTATCTTTAAAACTCTAATCGTCTTTTTATATTTCTTGTTTTTATTAAATCTAAATTTCTTATTTAAAATTTCATAAATTATAAGTAGTAATCCTATAATTAAAAATATTTTACTAAAGGTGACTTTACCCATTATAGAATTTAAACTAAAATAATATACTATACTTATCAATCCCATTATTATAAAAATAAAATTTTTTCTCATTACTTCTCCTCCTATCCCATAAACTTATAATATAGTAATTTACATTAATAGTAAATGCATTAATATAAATTGGATTTTTATATATTTTAGTTAAAAATATTAAACTTTCTATTTCTTTTCATTATAAATTGTAATAGAATTATAAGTATCATTGTTCTTAGGAGGTAATATATGGATTTATCAGGTGTTCAGCAATTAGCCTTAAAAAATATAAAAGATAGATCTATACTAGAAATTCCTTCTGCTGGATGTATCATAGGTAGATATGGAAATTTAAATCCTGCATACTTTAAATCTTTTAATTACATCAGCAGACATCATGCCAAAATTTATTATCTTAGAGGCAAATATTTTATTCAAGATTTGAATAGTACCAATGGAACTAAAGTCAATGGATTAAAAATAGAAAACTATATGGGAACTCCTATTAAGGGAGGGGATAGGGTTTCTTTAGCAGACATAGATTTTGAAGTTATCTATTTATAAAAATACTCTGCTATAATGTAAGAACCAAAAGGGAGTACTGAAAGATCTTTCATTCATCTTTCAATACTCCCTTATTTAAAGTATAAAACTATAAAATTCTTTATTTTTACGAAAAAAAAGTGGCTCCGCGAAAAGGATTCGAACCTTCAACCTATCGGTTAACAGCCGAGTGCTCCACCGTTGAGCTATCGCGGAATGCCTGACCTGGCGACCACCTACTCTCCCACAGAGCCTCCCCTGCAGTACCATCAG
>JALEZF010000020.1 GCA_022773025.1 Clostridium sp.
ACACTCTACGGTGTATGAGGGTACACCAGAGAGTATCAACAATTAAACATAACAAGCACTTATGCTTTAATTTACGGCATTAAACGCTCCCAAGAGGATAATCGAACTTCTAGCTACCACGGTTCGCAGAGAACTCCTAAGGGGCAGATGTAGGTTCGATTCCTACTGGGAGTACCATATTTAACTCTAAACCTAAGTTGATTATAGGTTTAGAGTTTTTTTGTGCTTTTATGGAAAGATAAATAAGAGTTATTAATATCTTTAATATAAAAGTGGGTAGAATATAAACTATGATTAAACTTAAGATTATGAATACTGTATTAAGTGATAAGATATGTTATAATAAGTAGCATAATATACTTATTAGGATAGCATAAAGCAATTAATTAGAGTTGTTACGAGAATACAGTAAGACAAAGGGGGGACTCTGAAATGTCTTCTTTAAAGACAATATTAATTATAGACAGTCAATTAGAAGATTTTGATGCGCTAAAGCCTATTTTCAATGAGCAATATTCAGTATGTCGTACCTTTAATGTAGAAGAAACCATAAGATTTATAGAAAAATTTAAAACAGAAATCTCAGTTGTAATTTTACCTATAAATGAAAAAATAATATTTGAAAATATAGATAAAATTATTAGGTCTTGTAGGATTTATAATCTTCCAATTATAACGATACATTCTTCATTAGATAATATTGAAATGGCACTTGAAATGGGTGCTTTAGATTATATACAAAGGCCATATATAGCTAAAACTTTAAAGAATAGAATTGAAAATGTAATTTTTATATCTAAAATAACACAACATGAAAAAGAAAAAAGAATTAATGACACAATTATAGAGATGAAAAGACGTGCCGAAGAGGATTCGCTTACGGGTCTTTTAAATCGTGCTGAGTTTGAAAGTAGAATACAGGAGTTTTTCTATAAAAATAAAAGTCCTGAAGGAATTTTTATAATTCTAGATATAGATAATTTTAAGAAAATCAATGATAATCTAGGCCATATAGTAGGAGATAATGTATTAATATCAGTATCAAAATCCCTTAATTCCATATTTCCTGAAACAAATATCATAAGCAGGATGGGGGGAGACGAGTTCGCCCTCTTTATTCCATACAAAATAAAAAAAGAATCTTTAAAAGAAAAGATGAGTAATATGTGCAAAGCCATAAAATCTCAGCAGCAACATATAAAGGCTTCTTGTTCTATTGGAGCGTGTCTTTCACCGGAATACGGAATTGATTATGAGCAGCTTTATAATAATGCAGATATCGCACTGTTGACAGCTAAGAGAAATGGCAAAAATCGATATGAAATATTTGAAAAGGGAATGGAATTGCCATTAATAGCTCAGCTCGAAGCGAAAGCTTCTATATTATTAGATGATGTATCTGATGCTATATTTGTATGCGACGCTGTTTCCAACGACATTATATATATTAATGATACTGCTTGCAAGCTTATCAATAAAAGTAGAGGTGCTTGTCTAGGAGCAAAGTGCTATCAATTATTTTGGGATAGATGTAGAAATTGTGATAGATGTTTAAATATTGATTCCTACGCCGACAACTATTACGAAGAAGATACTTTCTTAAAGGATGGAAAAACCAAGATTCATATCAAGGCAAAGCTGGGAGATTGGGATGATAGAAAAGTAAAAATTCACTATCTCCAAGGTATAGGAATATAATTACATATACAAAAGCTTGTTTACATAACATAGAGAGGGAAATATTAGAAAAGAAAGATATTATATAAAGAATTTAAGCTGTAATCTTAAAAGAGAATTAAGGTTACAGCTTATTTTATTATGTAGATAGTATGATAAAATATAATTGATAATTAATTACAGATATACATTATATTTGAATGGATGGTGTTTTGCTAAAACTATAAAATAAATGAGGTGTAAAGATGAAGATTGAATCATCAAAGAAAATGATAATATATTTGACAGTAGTATTATCTGTTGTATCACTATTAGGCTGTGGAAATGGCGTGAAAGATAAGTTTAAAGCGGGAATAAACTATTTGAATAATGAAGAATATGAAGAGGCAAAAGAGCAATTTGAAGCTGTTCTTGAAAAGGATTTAAATAACGAAGAGTCTATTACATTAAATGAAATAATAACAAAATTTCTTAATGCAAAGGAAGAATATGAGAATAATAATCTAGAAAAATCAAAAGAATATTTAGATGAGATTTCTGAAAAATATAGTGATTATAGTATAAAAGATAATATAGATAATTTAAAGGAAATCGTAGGTGACAAATTAGAAGAAATAAAAAAACTAAATGCATCCTTAGATCATATAACAAATCTGCCATAGGAGATCTTAGAGGGGTTATGGAGTATGAGGAAGATCCTGAATGGAAGAATTATAGAATGATGTTCTTGGGGAGCTATAGAGTTGGAGACACAATTGAACCTATTAATTAGTGAACAAAGTTAATAAGATTTTAGATTATTTTTAATTGACTTGTTGTAAAATGAAATTGAACTAATAAAAAAAATCCATAGTGGATTATCTGTGTTATGATTTAATTGCTAAACAAAATCAACACGGAGGATAATCACTATGGACTATCAAAATAATAACACAGAATCACGTAA
>JALEZF010000057.1 GCA_022773025.1 Clostridium sp.
TTCTCCGTAAAAAATAGATGCCCATCCATCTTTAACATAGTCAATATGGACCGTAGCTCCTTTAGGCAATGTTCCTAAAATCTTTCCATTTATAGAGTCTCTTACATTAAGAGCACTTGCAGTAACGATACCATATTCATATGGTTTATTTTTAACTTCCTCTGATGGGGTATCTGATTCAACTGTAGTTTCTGTAATTCCTTTTACTATAGCATTAGCAAAGTTATCCGCATCATATCTATTCATATCTGATTGGTTATCTATAAAACAACACTCTATAAGCATTGATTTCATACTTGTATTTCTTATGACATATAAATGTGAACCATCTTTTATACCTCGATTTCTATATCCTAAAGCTACTATATTAGCTAGTACATTTTTAGCTTCTATAAATTCTTTTCCCCCATAAGTATAAACTTCTGTTCCGTATGCAGCGCCATTGAAAGCATTTAGATGTATTGCTAAGTATAAATCTCCACCAGCATTATTGGCTGTATTAGCTCTATAAGATAAAGAATCTATTAAACTGCTGCAACTATCTTTACTACATACTACAACTGTATGCCCTAATGCTTCTAACTTTGCCTTAACCTTATATCCTATTTCTCGAGTACAGTCTTGCTCTCTTCTTCCACATCCTTCTGCTCCTGTGTCAGCTCCAGAAAGCGTATGCCCCATATCTAATAATATCTTCATAATACATTCTTCCTTTCATCTATAAATTTTAAAAGAGCAGCCAAATGCTACTCTTCTTTTTTAAGCTGCTTTCCTGTTTGATTTAATCCTATCGCTACACCCCAGCATAAAATACCCTGTAATGATGCATTAACTATAGCATCAAATATTCGCTTATACTCTGTATTTATGAGCGTAAGCAAAATTGAAAAAGTGATGCTGAATATCATTAATGCTACAGTTATTTTGTTGTCTTTGAAGTTGTTAGCTTTCTTAAGAAATATACCTACAACATATGTTGCTGCTATAAGTATTAGTAGATGCTCTGGTATAAAAGATAATAAATTTTCCATGTTCTAATTCCTCCTTTTATTTTAGTGTAAATAAAAGAGCGACTACTGCAGTTATACAAGCTCCAGCAAACGCTCTCCATACCCATGTATTAGACTCTTCTAAGTCCTTTATTCTATTATTTGCAACTTTAAGTTTTTCTTCGATAATCTCAAATTTCAGCTGATTTGTTTCAACTACTTTATTAAGCAGTCCTTTAATCTCTACAAGATTTTCTCTTACTTCCTGGATTGGATCCTGTTCTCCCATGTTACCTCCTAAGCAGATAATATACTTTGCTTTTCTTCTTCTGTTAACATTCCCACACTAACAAATAACTCTAAATCCTGCTTATCGTAAAGTCCCATCTTGTAATACTCTGCAATATAGATTCCCATTAAACAGCACCTCCTTTCAGTTTTGCTATTTCTTTTAACACTTGTGCATTTAATGTTTTTTGTTCTTGTACTTCTTTTTTAAGTTCTGCTTCTTCTTTTAAGAATTGTGCATTTAGTTTATCTTGTCCACTTGCGACAACTTTTTTATCATCTTCTTTTACTTCTAAATAGCCGAACAATCCTTTATTTGTTTCGGGCTTGGTTTTTAAAGAAATTCTTTTACCTTCCGCTAACAAATCAAAGTATCTTTTATAATCTTCATCAGATATTTTTATATCTGTTGGTAGTATTTCATGAATTTTTTCTGTAACAAAGCCAAAATTTTTATTATCTATTCTTAAATACATCTATATTTCCCCTTTCTAATAGCCAATTGCAAGATAATAACAGTCATACGAACCACCAGCAAGTGCTTCAAAGCCGTTATTTTTCTGTGAGTTGACTGTTACATTGTAATTTCCCCATAACCCTGTAAGTTGAACACCTAACCCCCCATTCGGAAATTGAATGGGGTAGGCTATCCACTTAGCGGGATTACCCGCTGTAACATTTCCCCACTGTAGAATTAGTCCATTTGGCAATTTTACATACCCACTTTGTAGCTGAAAATTCTTTTGCGGATTAAATATATTGTTTTTTTCTGTATCTGTAATAAACCTATGAGTTGAGTCTTGAATCACCTGACTTGCTAAAGTTTTAAGCATTATTTCATCAAAACTTGAACCATTATAAACTTTATAAGTTGCTTTTTTCTGTGCCATTTTATCACTCTCCTTAAATTTGAATCCAAACATCTCCATTGGCTGGATTGCTTGGTTGAGTAGAACTTACTGTTTGCTTTAATGCATTTTTAGTAAATCCACTATCATTTTGCAATTGACTTAATTTTGTCGGAATGTTTTCTTTAAGAGCTATATCTTTACCATTAAACTTAAACTCTTTTCCAAATATCTTCATTATCCCACCACCGTTACTCTGTATTGGTTACTTGTCGGTGCCACTGCAAATAACAAGTTTATTTTATTAGCATCTACAATCTGTATATCTGTATAAACAACATTATAAGGACTTGCTGCTTCTCTAACAGTTATATCAATGTCCATTGTATTTAAACTATGTGTAACTGGAATTGTTGTTAAACTTCCATTTCCAATAGTTACACTGTATTTTCTAGTTCTACTGTTCCAACTAGATTTTTCTGCATCTGTTGCAAATCTGTGTGTAGCATCTGTTGTAATAATTGTAGCTGGATGTGTAGCTGGATGTACATATGCATTTGCACCTGGTGCAATTCCATTAAGTTTATTTAATAAAGCTGTTGTAAAGTCCTCTGTACTAAGCTGTTTTCCTGTTACCTTGTCTACTTTTTCAGCAAGTTTATTAGTTATTGTTGCAGCGAAATTAGGGTCATTCCCCATTGCTGTAGCCAATTCTTTAAGAGTATCTAATGCCCCTGGAGCCCCATTCATAAGTCCATTAATAGCTTTACTTATAGCAGCATCTATTTGCGAATTTGTATATAACCCATTTAGCTTGCTAAACATAACAGAAGTCATAAGACCGTCTTGAGATGCTGTAGCAAGTGGTATAGGGTCTGTACCACCAGTTAAATGTTCATTTGCATGTACTGGATATGGTTCAACATTAATAAGTTCTATATACTCTAATAAAACTCTATCCCCAGTATCTACTCCAACCTTAAGCGTTATAACAGTTTGTGATGTCTCCGTAAATAGCGTATTAATCATCTTAATACCATTTATAAATACATTCATAGCGCCTAAACCTGGTCTATACTTTCCATTTGTTAATGTAAAAACTTTCTGTCCACTAGTTGCTATAAATTCTTGTTGCTTAACTATATAACTTGTAGGATTATCATTCGCGGATAGAAGCCCAGTGCTATCTATACTTAGATTAGCACCCACTTTTATACCTCCAAGGGTTGTTTTAGTTGCTATTGGCGGAGTAAATGTACTTGGCTTACCACTTATATTTCCCCATGC
>JALEZF010000098.1 GCA_022773025.1 Clostridium sp.
GTCCCAGACAGGAGTCGAACCTGCGACGTTTCGCTTAGGAGGCGAACCCTCTATCCTGCTGAGGTACTGGGACATTCTTAAAAATCTATTCAATTTTATCTAGTTATCATATCAAAAGGCGTTTGTTCCACCTAGCCCTTAGGAGGGGGCTGTTCTATCCATTGAACTATGAGAGCCTATAACATTTTTATTGTATAGCAAATCTTTTTTTATGTCAAATATTACTTTCTCATATTTTATTTTCACAAAGCCTTGTTGTGACTTTTCTGAAAACAATAGCTTTCCCTAAAGTTTTTGTGCTAAAATGGTGATAATTAGGTATATAATTATCAATAAGAAGTTTAGAATTCTAAAAAAATCACATAATATAAATTATTATCATAAAAAAGCTGCTATAAAGATTTTAAAATTTAGGAGGTTTTCATGATGGATGAATTAAAGAAAGTATTATTGGCAGGAATAGGTTCAATTGCTTACACTTATGAAAAGTCTGCAAAGGTTGTTGAGGAACTTGTTGACAAGGGTCGTATTTCTGTTGATGAGGGCAAAGAGCTTTCTCAAGAATTAAAAAGGACCTTTAAGGACAAATCCGAAGAATTCAATGAAAAAGTTATGCCTTTAACTAAGGAAAATTTAAAAAATATCCTATGCGAAGAAGACTTTGTGTCTAGAGATGAGTTTAATGACCTTAGAGAACAAGTCACTAAGCTAGAAGCAAAGTTAAACGCTATATTAAATTCTTTAGAATAAATTTTTATGCCTAAGGCGATCTATTCACCTTAGGTATCATTCATTTCATTAGGAGGAACTATGAGCAAAAACTCTAACGACCGTTTCAAAGAGATAGCCAAGGTATTTTTTAAATATGGATTTGGATATCTTGTAGATTCAAAAATAAAAAAGAAAACTCCTTCTCCTAAAAATCTGAAAAGGGCTTTTGAAGAACTTGGTCCAACTTTTATAAAACTTGGACAAATAATAAGCACTCGAACTGATTTACTCCCTGAAGAATATATAGCTGAACTAAAAAAATTGCAGGATGAAGCACTTCCTGAAAGCTTTGAATCTATAGAAAAAGTATTTTTTGAGGAATTCGGAGTATCCCTAAAGAATCAGTTTAAGTTTTTTGATGAAATTCCTATGGCATCAGCGTCTATAGCACAAGTCCACAAAGCTACTCTGCTAGATGGAAGGGATGTCATAGTAAAGGTTCAACGACCTCATATAAAAGAAAAGATGGCTCTTGATGTTTCAGTATTGGGAAGGATTTTGAGACTTTCTAAAAATAGATTTGCAAACTCTTTCATAAATCCAGTTGAGGCTTTAAATGAGATTTGGATTTCTACTCAAAAAGAGCTTGATTTCACCATGGAAATGGAGAACACCCTAAAGTTTAAAGAATTAAACAAGGATGTTGCCTTTGTCTATGTCCCATATGTAGTTGAGTCTATGAGTAGCGAGAAAATCTTAACCTTAGAAAGAATTGATGGAATAAAAGTAGACAATATCAAAAGCCTTGAGGAGAATTTTTACGATTTGTCTGATATAAGCAGGAAGCTTGCTTTAGGATTTTTAAAGCAAGTATTTAATGATGGTTTCTTTCACGGTGACCCTCATCCTGGCAACATATTAATAAAGGATAACAAAATTTGCTTTATAGATTTTGGAATTGTAGGCAATTTGAGTATACCTCTTAGAGAGGCTTTAAATGATGCATTGATTTCCATAGTTTTGAGAGATATAAATAGGCTTATAAGCGTGTTCCTATCCATAGGCATAAGAAAAGGCTATGTTGATAGAAATGCCCTTTACGAAGATATGGAGTATTTATTCTTTAATTATCTAAATACTTCTTTAGCTCATATAAATATCTCACTTATGCTAGACGATATAATTCAACTCACTGCCAAACATAATATACAGCTTCCAAAAGAGCTAACCTTGGTGATGAAGAGCCTTGTGATTCTCGAGGGAGTCATGACTCATCTTTCTCCAGAAATAAAAATTTTAGATATAGCTATACCTTATGTTAAGGAGAATAATGAATTTATTCCAAAACTATCTCACGATGATATGGTTATAAAGGCTTACACATTTTTCAACAGTTTATATAAGACTCCAGAAAAAATAGTTGAAGTCAGTGACAATATACTAAGTGGCAGAACAAAACTTCAGCTAGAACATAAGAATTTAGAAAAGCCCTTGATTCAAGTTAACAAGATGGTAAACAGGCTTGTATTCGGTCTTGTAATTTCAGCTATGATAATAAGTTCAGCTTGGCTCATTAGTTCAAATACTGGTCCAAAGGTTAATGGGATATCTTTCATGGGCATAGCAGGATTTTTGATGTCAGGTGTACTGGCACTTTGGCTTTTAATATCTATAATAAAATCTGGAATGACCTAAAAAGAGGTATTGCAAAATCTTATTTTGACTTTGCAATACCTCTTTTTTTATGCCTCTATACCTTTAAATATAAAGTTCATAAGATTATCGATCACCATGTCTATGTCAGTGTTCTCTGCATTTATAAGTTCATAAATGGCTGCAGAAAACAATGTTCCAAAGAAAGTATAAGCCATAAAGTTGCTGTCACCTTTCTTTACAACTCCATTATCCATGCCCTCTTGAAGAAACCTCTCTATAGTTCCTAGATATTCTTCTATGCATTTTCTTAATTCAACTTGTCTCAGTTCCTGTCCCCATACCTGACTCATTATAACCTTAAAGAAATCCTTATTTTCATAAATAAGTTCAAGCTGAAATTTACACATGGTTCTAATCTTCAGCATTGTATTTTCTTCTGCCTTCACAGCATCCTCAACAGCAACTCTCATCATTTCAAGACCATTACTTATTATATAATTGAATATTTCTTCCTTGCTTTTGAAATGATAATATAAAGTACCTTTTGCTACTCCAGCATTTATAGCTATATCATCCATAGTAGCACCATTATATCCAGCCTTAGAGAAAATCTCTATTGCTGACTGAAAAATAACCTTTTTAGTCTTGTTCATCCTAATCACTCCACATATATATGTTAATATTAATTATTCCCCATCTTAAATATATTTAATATTTATATACTGTTAGTATACTCTATTACATATTAAAATCCTATAAATTTTGTGGTAAAATTAATATTAAGATTTTTAAGGAGAGATAAATATGATAAAGGTTTATAATAGATCCACTAAAAAATACGATGTAGAAAAAGTAGCTGGAGAAACATACTTAAAGTGGTGTTACTCATCTCCTGTAGGAATGAAATTCTTAGAACTTTTCATAAAGAAAAAAGCTTTTTCAAAACTATACGGAAAGTTCTGTGATAGCTCACTTAGCAAAAGAAAGATAACTTCCTTTGTAAAAGATTTGGATATAGATATGTCTCTTTGTGAAAAAAACACTGATGACTTTTCATCCTTTAATGATTTTTTTATAAGAAAGCTTAAACCAGAAGCTAGACCAATAGAAACTGCCCAAAATATCTTAACATCTCCGGGAGATGGAAGACTTACTGCTATGTCCAATATAGATTTGGATAATTTGGTTCAAGTTAAAGGTCTTACATATTCACTTAAGGAATTAATCGGTGATACTAAAGTTGCTGAAAAATATGCTGGAGGAGTATGTCTTATTTTGAGACTATGCCCAACTGATTATCATAGATTCCACTTTGTAGATGACGGAATCTGTACCGAAACTAAAACAATAAATGGAGCTTACTACTCAGTAAATCCTATAGCCCTTGAAAAAATACCAAAACTATTCTGCCAAAACAAACGTGAGTGGAGCATCCTAAAGTCAGAGAACTTTGATGATGTTTTATGTATAGAAGTAGGTGCTACTTGTGTGGGTACCATAATTCAAACTTATACCCCAAACACTCAAGTTTCAAAAGGCCAAGAAAAGGGCTATTTCAAGTTTGGCGGCTCTACTACAGTGCTATTTTTCAAAAAAGATACTGTAGAAATAGATAAGGATATATTAGAACATAGCTCTTTAGGTATTGAAACGCAAGTACTTATGGGAGAGAGTATCGGAAGAAAAATTCATAATGCATAATTTATAAGGAGTCCTAATTATAGGATTCTCTTTTTTAATATAAATTTAATATTATGAAAATCATGTTAATATTGACAAGTTTTATTAATAAGCTTACTATTTTTTTATACATTGCGTAAATAAATTAAAATTTGGAGGATTTACATGGAACTTGAAGTAAGAAATTTGCATAAGAGCTTTGATACAAAAGAAGTTCTTCATGGAATATCATTTTCAGCCAAAAGCGGTTCAGCCTTGGGTCTCCTTGGTAGAAATGGTGCCGGAAAAACTACAACCATTCGTATTTTAATGGATGTATTCAAAGCTACAGAGGGAGAAATTCTGCTTGATGGAAAACCATTTAAACCAGCAGAACACCAAATAGGATATCTTCCAGAAGAAAGAGGCCTATATCCAAAGAAAAAGATAAATGACCAAATAATCTATCTAGCAATGCTTAGAGGTATCTCAAAGAAAGATGCCAAAGCTAGTATGAAAAAATGCCTTCAAAGACTTGGGGTTGAGGAATATGAAAATAAAAAACTTGAAACACTTTCAAAAGGAAATCAACAAAAAATACAATTAGCTCAAACCTTAGTATGCAATCCTGAAATAGTAATATTGGACGAGCCTTTTAGTGGTTTAGACCCAGTAAACTCTCAAATTCTAAAAGATGTAATTAGAGAATTGATTGCAGAAAATAAAATTGTAATATTCTCAAGTCATCAAATGAGTTATGTTGAAGAATTCTGTGAAGAAATTGCCATCGTAAAGGAAGGTAATATAGTTCTAAACGGAAATTTAAGAGAAATAAAAAAAGAATTCGGCAAAAACAGGTTGATTTTAAGCGCTAATAATCACTCATTAGAAGAACTTAAAGAAATATGTGAAGTCTCATTTCATTCTTTAGTAAATGTATCAGAGATTAAGAAGGAATTTATCGTATTAGAACTTATAGGTTCTGCTACTAAAAATGATTTGCTAAATTCAATTTTAACTTCGGATATTGATATTGAAAAATTCGGTGAGTATGAACCTACATTAACAGATATTTTCGTTTTAAAGGCAGGTGATGAGTAATGAAACAGTTTTTTACCGTATTAAAATTTGAGCTTATGAACTATTTAAAGAGTAAGAGCTATATCACTACCACTTGCATTATTTCTGCAATATTAATAATCGGATTAACCCTTCCTACAATGATAGATTTCTCAAATATATTTTCAAAGTTTGGTAGTTCTTCTGATTCTACAAATAGTTTTGCTATATATGATAAGGATGGCGTTATTTCTAATGCTGATTACTTTAAAGCTTTCTTCCCTGAAGCTGACTTTAAGATGGTTTCAAGTGAAAAGGAAATTGAGGATTTAGTAAATGATGATACTGTAGAAGCTGGTTTCGTTATAAATACACCAACGAGCTATACTTATTTAGTGAAAAATAGTAGTATGAGCGATTCAAACAAAACTATTTTTGAAGCCGCATTATCCAAACTTTATCGTGATGAGATTATTACATCTAAAGGATTAAATCCTATGGAAATGGATGCTTTATATAACCTTCCTATAGAATCAGATGTAACTATCTTAGGTAAGGATTCTGTTAAGAACTTTGCTTATACTTATATATTAATCTTTTTCTTATACTTTTTAATAATCTTCTACGGCCAAATGATAGCCGTTTCAGTAACTACAGAAAAGAGCAATCGTGCTATGGAAGTTTTAGTAACAAGTACAAGCAGTAACAGTTTGATATTCGGTAAAGTAATAGCTACAACTATAGCCAGTGTAATTCAATCAGGTACAATACTTTTATCTGGTATCTTGACCTACAAGCTTAACAGTGCTAACTGGGGTGGAAAGCTTGATATGTTATTTGATATCCCACTAAACGTAATTGGTGTATTTGCTGCATTTGGGATACTAGGTTACTTATTCTATGCCTTCATTTTTGGAGCAGTTGGAGCTTTAGTTTCTAAACCAGAAGATGTAAACTCAAGTGCAGGTACAATAACATTTATCTATGTTGCTGTATTCCTTGCAGTAATGTTTGGAATGACAAATAATCCTGAAAGTATGCTTATGAAGGTATTATCCTATGTGCCATTCAGCTCATGTATGGCCATGTTTGTAAGAGTATCCATGGGATCAGTATCAACGATAAATATTTTAATCTCTTTGGCTATCTTGATAGCTTCTACCCTTCTTACAGGAGTATTTGGAGCAAAGATATATCGTCGTGGAACTCTAATGTATGGAAATCCCGTTAAGCTAAGAAACGCTGTAAAGTGGCTGAAAAAAGAAAAGCACTAAATAAGTTAAGAGTTATTGATTTGCTACTTTAGATATATGGTAGCTGCTGAGATAACGTTAAAAAATAGGGAGCCATAGATGGCTCCCTATTTTTTATTGTTTTTTATAGGATTATTTTGTATGATTTAAGGCAATCTATACATTTGCAACTTCATTTTCTTTGATTACCATAGCTGTGATTATAAATCCTGCTATATATGAAATTACTAGTCCTAAGAAGTAATAAAGCATCATAGAACCTGTTTTCATAAGAGGTATTGCTACTAGTCCTGATGGCCCCCAAGCTGTAGCCATAACCTTCATAAGCATTACAAAAGCACCACCAAAGCCTGCCCCAAGACCTGCTGTTATGAATGGTTTACCCATTGGAAGAGTTACTCCATATATTAGTGGCTCTCCAACTCCTAAGAACCCTGCTGGAAGAGCACCAGCTATAACTTTCTTTAAACGAGTATTTCCACATTTTTTTGCTTTAATATATATAGCTATTGCAGCACCAACTTGTCCAGCTCCAGCCATTGCAAGTACTGGGAATAGGGAGACTCCCCCCATTTGTTCAAGTTGTATAGCATAGATTGGTATTAAACCATGATGTAGTCCTAACAGTACCATTGGTAGGAATACTGCGGCAAGTACATATCCAGAGATAACTGAAACTACTGGATTACTTGAATTTATAAGCAATGAAAGTGCACTTACTAACCAGTCAGAGATAAATCCTGTAGCTGGCATTATGATTATTACAAATAATACTCCAACAACTAATAATGAAACTAATGGAGTTACAATAAGGTCTAAAACGTCTGGTACATGTTTACGTACTGCATTTTCAACCTTAGCAAGTATCCATACTCCAAAGATAACTCCGATGATACCGCCTTTTCCTGTTGTCAATATAGAGTTAAGAGGTACATCTGCATTAAAAAGTCCTAACGCTGTAGATATAGTATTTATTTGTGCCATGATTGACATAGCACCAAGCATACCTCCAAGTGCAGGAGTTGCCCCAAACTTTCTTGCAGCACTAACGCCAGTGTATATAGCAAAGTAGCTTAGGAATGCTCCTCCTATAAGTGAAAATACTGTTTGTAAAATAAATATGAATCCTTCTTTTGCAGCAATTTGTGCTGGCGCAAGCTGACCTATAAGACTTGCAAAACCATTAAATAATCCAGCTGCTATTATTGCAGGAAGCATTGGTATAAATATATCAGCTATAGTTCTCAATGCTGACTTAAACTTATTTTGTTTTTGTCCAGCTTTTATAGCTTCTTTATTTTGCTTCCAGTCAGGTGCTTCGCCTTTAGCTACGCCTGCATCTTGAACAAAGAAATCACAAACTTTTTTTGCCTTTCCAGGTCCTAGTACCACTTGAAGAGTTGAGTCCTCTACTACTCCAAGAACTCCATCTAGCTTTTTCAATTCAATAACATTAGCTTTTGTATGGTCTTTGAGGTTTATACGAAGACGTGTCATACAGTTAAATGCTGAGATTACGTTTTCTTTCCCACCAACCAATTCAAGAATTTTTTTCGATAGCTCTTGATTTGTCATTCTAACACCCCATTTTCATAAATTTTTCTACAAATTTATTTATACAAATTTATAGAAATCATTTTCTACTGTAATTATATTCTAATTTTTTAAAAATTATTATCCAACAACTCTTATATTTATTGAAATTTTATTTCTCAATATGAAATTTTATATGGTTTTGAAATATTTTAAGGAAACATTTTAAATAAAAAACAAACAGACACGCCATAGGAGGTGACGTGTCTGTTTGTTTGATGTTGATTAGAACTAAATTTATATATTTTGAGAATCAATTATATAAAAAAGTTAATTGCTTAATTGCTTTGATTTAGGTTAAGCTTTATTTGCGCATCCGCATACTTCTATTTTTTGCTTTACAAAAGCTTTTACCTCTTCAAGTCCTGCTTTGTTGTATTTTTTTGGATCTATTACATCCTTATTTTCACTAAGGAGTTTTGTAACTCCTTTAGCAAAAGCTATTCTAAGCTCTGTAGCATAGTTCACCTTGCAGATACCTCTTCTAATTGATTCTTTTACTGAAGCATCTGGAAGACCTGAGGCTCCATGTAATACAAGGGGAATAGATACAACTTCTCTTATTTGCGATAATCTTCCAAAGTCAAGCTTAGGCTCTCCTTTGTATATCCCATGAGCTGTCCCTATAGCTACTGCTAGTGAACTTATACCTGTCCCTTCAACGAACTCCTTTGCTTCCATTGGATCTGTAAATGGATCACCTTCTCCACCATCTAGGTCGTCTTCTTTTCCTCCAACCTTTCCAAGTTCAGCTTCTACTGGGACATTTGATGGTCTGCTGCATCTTGGGCATTTTATGTTCTCTTTTAAAATTCTCCATGGACTTTAACTTTTTAAAAAAATGCATTCTAAAATACATTTCAACTAAAACCAAAGCTATTGCTCCAACTATTAAAGTATTTTCAAGAGTTTTGAAGTAATCTCCTAAAAGGATTAGAACAACAATGTTGATGTTAGATGAGCACTTCCATCTTCGTAAACCTCTATTTCATTTCCTCCAAACATAAACTTTGAACCTACTGGGAATCCCTTTGCCATAAGTGCATCAGATACCATGATGCTATATTCAGGTCCCTTAGCCATAAAGAAATTGTATAAAGCTGCAGGTGTTGAATGATTTCCATCACATATAATCTCTCCATACATTCCCCTAATCCTATACGCTGCTCCAACTAATCCATTTTGACGATGGTTGAAAGGTGTCATTCCATTGTATACATGAGTCTCAGACCTAGCTCCATGAGCAAAAGCCATAACTGCTTCCTCATAAGTAGCCGCTGAATGTCCAACACTAACCACTACCCCATTTACAGTTAAATAATCGGTCAAATTGTATTCATCATCTGTTTCTGTGGCCATAGTCACATATTTTATAAGACCTTTGGCAGCTTTTTGATAATGCTTAAACTCTTCAACTGTAGGCTTCACTATATACTGCTCAGGTTGAGCTCCTTTATAAATCATATCAAGATACGGACCTTCAAAGTGTACTCCTAATATCTCAGCGCCTTCGTATCCTTCCTCTGCTACTTTTGCTACATTGCTTACCGCTTTCGTAAGAACTTCTTTACTTTGAGTTATTGTTGTTGGAAGTAATGCTGTAACGCCTTCCTTAACTATATTTTTTGTCCACTTCCTAAGCCCTTCTTCATCGGCATCATTTATGTCAAATCCATAGGCACCATGACAGTGAATATCTATAAATCCTGGAACTATTCTTTTATTTCCATAATCCTCACTTACAGTTTTTTCATTGTATTTATAAATATTAGATATTTTATTATCATCAATCTCTATTTGAGCTGGAACAAATTGATCTGCAATCCAAACCTTTTTACTTTGTATTATCATAGTAACCCTCCTTGTCTATTTTTACTATAGCTAAGTTTTCACAAGGAATATTTGCATTTTTTAACACACATATTACATGTTTTAGTAGTTGCATTGTATTTAAAAAAGTCGCCGTTATAATAGAAAATATAAGACTTACATTTACAATAGGGGGATATATATTATGAATATTTTCAATATCAACGAAGAAGAAATGAAAAACACCTCATCAACTTTCACTTTAAATGAAATTTACCAACAACCTGCCACTTGGAAAAAGACTTGCAATCAAATTAAAGAAAATAAGGATTCAATCCAAAAGTTTATAGACCAAGTAATCTCTTGTGAAGATTATGATGTTATTCTTACAGGGGCCGGTACAAGCGAATTTGTAGGAAATGCTTTATACTCTTATCTAAACAAATCGCTAAACTATAAAGTTAAATCTTATGCCACAACTGATATAGTCGCTACTCCTGAAAATTACTTATCAAAAACAAAGCCAACTTTACTTATAAGCTTTGGTCGTTCTGGAAACTCACCAGAGTCAATTGGAGCTGTAGATGCAGCTGAAGCAGTATGTGACAATTTGTACAACCTATTTATAACTTGTAATAAGAATGGAGCTTTATCAAAGAGAGCGGAAGAAACTAATCACTGCTATGCTATAAATTTAACTGATGAAACTCACGACCAATCTTTTGCTATGACATCAAGTTTTACAAATATGTACTTAGCAGCTTATTTATGCTTCAATTTAAGCTCAATAAATAATAATATTTCTATAATAGATAAAATTTGTGAAGCAACTCAAGACTTCTTAGATAATAACTACACGGCTGCACGTCAAATAGTTGAAGAGTATGATTTTCAAAGAATAGTTTACCTTGGAAGCAATGCTTTGAAGGGTATAGCACAAGAATCATCATTAAAAATGCTTGAACTAACAGCAGGTAAGGTTGTTACTATGTATGATACTCCATTAGGATTTAGACATGGCCCTAAGTCAATAATAGATGATACTACCTTAACAGTTGTATATGTCAGTGATGATGAGTATACAAGAAAATATGAGCTTGATTTAATAAAAGAAATAAGCGGTCAAAGAAAAGGAAACAAATTAGCAGTTGTATATAATGGTGAATGTGAAGATATAAAATCTTTAGCTGATTACTCCTTCTCTTATGATTCAGTATCTAACGCTGACAACATAGAACTTGGACTTGCTTACATCACTTTTGCTCAAACTTTAGCAGTATTAAAATCTTTAGCTATTGGCTTAACTCCTGACAATCCATGTCCTTCTGGAGAAGTTAATCGTGTAGTTAAAGGCGTTACACTATATCCATATAAAGCTTAATCAATATAAGAAACAGTCCCATTTTATTGCTCCATTCATGTATTTGGATGGGGCAAATCTTTCATTAGGCAAAAGGATTATTGAAGGGTTAGCGTAAAGCGCCTGATTCAATAATCCTTTTTACTTGATTAAATAATAAAGCATTAAAGTTAATGCTAATGGAATCATTTTTGGTAATATTCCATCCAATATATTTTATATAATTATTGGAGATTCTCCATTTGCAATTTCGTTTGCCAAAGCTGTTCCACCATAGTTAGAAGTTAAATCTGTATATTGAGCACTTATATTAGATTCCATCTTCGTCATCTCCTCCTTGTACTGCTACACCAGCATAGCTTTTTATTTTTACATTAGTTTGGAAGTCATAGACAGCTATAGCTACTCCTATTAATGCTACTATTAATAATGCTGATCCTGATAATCCTTCTATCTTTCCTATAATTGTTGTAACGGCAAATCCTGCAAAGTAAATTCCCCATAATTCTTTAGATAACATTATACGTAATAATATAGCGAATCCTACTTAACGCATCATTCCACCAGCTTCACTTAAACCGTTCATGAACCAATCATATTTTAATGATAATTCAGATAACCAAGTACCAGCTGCACTACCTACAATTACTCCAAGAACTACTACTCTGAAAAGAATAAACCTAGAGCAGCCATTACTTCAAAGTTAAACTTTACAATACCTGATTGATTTCCTTCTGCCGCATACTTGTCGGCTTTTGACATTAATGGTGACATAATTGTAAATAAAAACGTTACACAGTATTGACATATTAAATTGTATTGTTCACCTTCATTTTAACAAAAAGCTTATATTTACATTTTATTGTTCATATTTTCCAATAATTTGATAAATAAAAAGTGTAAATTCATCTGTTTTGTAATTTTACATATTTCGCTTATTCTTTACACTCCAATTTCAAATATTGTATAATATATACACCAAAATAGTTAGAATTAGTTGAATTATATTTTTATTTTTATATTCTATATCTCATAGATTTGTGAAAATTTTTATATTAAAGAGGTGATTAGGTTATGTATGACAAAACGTCAAGTGCACATTTTAGAAAATTCGGATCTATATACGACGAACCTATATCAACAGAAGATAGCAACTTAATCCGAAAAAAAGTTGTTACTAATGACAAAACTATATCTAATATGTACCATTTTTCTTGCCCAGTATATGTAGAACTCATCGATGGTATGGCTTCTATATTAATAGGTAATTCTTTAAATGATGAGCTAAAATTATTTGCTATTCATAGGTATTTAAGGATTAATCCTAATGTATATTTCAATATTATTTCAATGACAGGAGAGACTTCTTGCTATTTCATTATTCCATCAGACTATCAACTCCAAATAGAGTTTTTAAATCCACCTTATGTATACAACAGAATACTATCTACTATCAGCATTCCTGAGATAATCGCCTATTATTACACTATAAAAAGCCCCAATTACAAATTTAAAGGTGAGCGCCATAATCTTTATGAACTTACCTTTATCGATAATGGAACTTTAAATACAACTGTAGATGGTGTTGACTACACCTTAAACTCCTTTGATTTAATGATTTACGGCAAAAATCAATTTCATACCCAATCAGTAATCAATGAGTTTTCCTGCTCTTACCTAACTGTAATGTTTGATATGGAGTGTGATGATGCCAGCAAGATTTGCAATAAGATCTTCCACTGTAAGAAGGAGTTATATGATGCTGTAAAAACCTTTGCTAGCGATATTTCTTCCACTATACCTTATTCCAAAAACCTTACTTTAAATCACTTTCATGAAATTATTGTAAGACTGTTTCAATATGATTATTTAAAACTGGATGAATCTAAACCATCTACTGAAGTGCAACAATATTTTCAGGACGAGCTTCTAAAAAATATTCTTGATTACATAGAGAAGATGACATACGAACCAATTACAATTGAAGAACTCTGTCATAGATTTTCTATTTCTAGGTCATCCCTTCAAACATTATTTAAAAATAATTTGAAGATATCCCCTAAAAAATATATCAATGAATTAAAGCTCTCCAAAAGTAAACAGCTTATAAAGGAAAACAAATATACCATAAGTGAAATAGCCTTTATGCTTGGTTTCAATTCAATTCACTATTTTTCAAGGACATTTACTCAGCATTATGAAATAAGTCCTAGTGAATATGCTAAAACTGTGTTCAAACCTTGATTTATCAAAATAAAATGCACATCCTATATGCAGGATGTGCATTTTTTATTTTAACATGAATTTCAGTAATTGATATTTTATGTTTTATGTTATAAGAAATATATTATTTATTTACAAGCTCTTTATTTTTAGAAAAATAATCTTGAGTTTGCTTACGAACTTGAGGGAATAAAACAATTAATGCAATCATATTTGGTATTACAACTAGTCCCATTGCTAAATCTTGAATAGTCCAAACAAGACTTATCTTAGTGATTGCCCCTATTATACATAGGAAAGGGAATATAAACTTACAAACTGATGTAACTTTTGGTCCAAATGCATATGTAAAGCTCTTTGCTGCATTAAACCATTGTCCCATAAGTGTTGTGAAACAGAATACAAGTAATGCAAATGTTGCTGCATGCTTTAATGGAGCCCATACTGTTCCAAAAGCTTCTATTGCCATTACAGTTGCTGGTGCACCTGAAGTATAAACTCCTGTTACTCCAATAACTAATGCTGTTATAGTACATACTATAATAGTATCTAAGAATACTTCTGTAACTCCAGTGATTCCTTCTTCTACAGGATGAGAAACTATTGTAGATCCATGTGCAAATGGTGCTGTACCTTCTCCAGCCTCATTTGAGTACATACCACGAGTTATACCAAATTGCATTGCTCTAGCAATTACAAATCCACCAGTACCACCTGCAACAGCTTCAAATGAAAATGCTTCTCTGAAGATAGTTGCGAAAACTCCTGGTACGTTTTGTATGTTTAATAAGATAACAAGGATTCCTACAACTATATAGAATATTGACATTACTGGAACTAAAGTCGTAGCTATATTTGCAACTCTCTTTAATCCACCTAAAGTAATAGTCATTAAGAAACCTATTAATAATGTTCCTGTTAACCATGTTGGTACACTATAGTTTGAACTAAGTATCCCTGAGATAGTATTAGATTGAACTAAGTTCGCTCCCATCATCTTAATACACATAAGAACAGCTATTACAACACCTAGCCAAGGCATTTTTAATCCATCTCTTATGTAGTACATAGGTCCACTTAAAAGATTTCCTTCTGAATCCTTACCACGATATAGTTGTGAAAGAACAATTTCTCCATACTTTAATGCCATACCAAAGAATGCAGCAAACCACATCCAAAATATAGCTCCAAGGCCTCCTGCTACTATAGCAGTGGCAACACCTACGACGTTTCCTCCACCAACATTTCCAGCAAGAGTAACCATCATAGCCTTAAATGACGAAATAGACCCTTGACCTTTTTCACTATTTCTTGACTTAAAAGAGTCGATTAATGTTTTTTTCATTATAAATCCAAAATGTCTTACTTGAATAAATCCATTTGTAAATGTGTATAGAACACCAAGACCTAATAGTACAAATACAAGCCACTTACCCCATACCCATGAATTAATAAGGGCAAGTATATTCTCTAAATTTTCCATCCATCTACACTCTCCTCTGTAGTTTATCAAATTATAATTCTTTGTAAGTTTACACGATATATTTTAAATAGTAAATTTTTTTTAATATTCTTGCATCACCTCTCCTATCATATCAGGGAAATTACTAATTACAATATCAATACCTTTTGAAATCATGTTTCTAACATCTTCTTTTGTGTTTACTGTATAAGTATTAATTTCTATTTCATATTTTTTAATTTCTTTTACAACATCTTCTGTTAAATTTCTATATAAAGGGTGATAACACTGTATTCCAAGATTATGAACATACTTTCCTGCATCAATCAACCAAGTTTCACTTAAAAGCCCATATTTCAAATTAGGTGCTATTTTCTTCATTCTCATAATACTGAAATGATTAAAACTAGATATTATTACTTTATCCTCTAGATTGTATTCTTTAATAAGTTGCCATACTCTCTCTTCAATACCTATATACTCTATTACTCCTGTCTTAAGCTCTACATTAGTGATTATGTTTTTATCCTTTACTAGTTCAAAATACTCTCTAAGAGTAGGTATTTTATTGATTCCATACTGGCCTTTGTATATGTATGATGCATCTAGCTTACTTATCTCTTCATAAGTAAAATCCCTAACATCACCTTTCTCTCCAGTTGTTCGGACAACGTTTTCATCATGTATGATGACTACCTCATTGTCTTTTGTAAGCTGAACATCTAATTCTATACCATCTGCTCCTGCTTCAATAGCCTTTTCAAAAGCAATCATAGTGTTTTCAGGATACCTTCCACTAAATCCTCGATGTGCAAAGTTTTTAATCACTTTTCTCATTCCCCTCATATATATTTGCATTAAAAAAAGCCAAACAAAACCAAGGCTATTCCTAGCCCTAATTTATTGCTTGACTCATTTCTCTGCAATTCATTTTATTAAGTTATTCTTAAAATAACATAAAATACATAATTTTTCAACACTTACTTTGTATTTTATTCATTATTCGATATTTTTTTATTATTTTTATATCTTAAGGCTTAAATTATAACTTGGAATTTATTTTCTACTATAAAAAAAGAATGACTACTAAAACTATAGTCATTCTTAAGTCTATTGGCAGAGTGTGTAGGAATCGAACCCACAATGTGCGGTCCGTAGCCGCAAGTTATATCCGTTTAACTAACACTCCATATTTAATTAATACACTAATTCTATCACAAAAAAATCCTTAACGCAACATTTAAAAAACACTATGAATTGAAACAATAAAAAAAGACTTGTAGTATAATTTATTTTAAGGAGAGAGTTAATATACACTACAAGTCTATGTTGGTTTTCACTTATATGGTTAGGTAATTTTCTCGGGTGATATATAATTACCTACTCTTAATATATTCTATATTTTCTGTCTAACTCCTTCTTATTTCTTCAATAATTTCAAATTTATTCGACACCACATCCTTAAATATTTACTTCTTCACCGATTATAATACTTTTTATTTATAACAATGAAATTTTTATAGATACTTAAGTATAAATTTACGGATTTAGTCATATTCTTTATATATATATCCGAATTTTGGTCAATACTATGTATATACGTTATTATTTATATAATATATCTTAAATTATTATTATCTTTTATTTTTATACTGATTAGTCACTTTCTAAATTATAGAAATTATATTATAATAAGGTATAAATCAATATCCTAAAATATATACTTCTTTGAATTGTAAGGAGAGTGAATTATGAATACAGTAATATTAGCAGATTCCAGTTGTGACTTACCAGTAGAATACATCAAAAACAATGATTGTTTAGAAGTTTTAGGTTTAGTTTTGAACTTCAAGGGAAAGGACATAATCGATGATTTAAGTCAAACTATAAAGAATAGTGAATTCTATGATGACTTACGAAATGGCGGCATGGCCTCCACAGGGCAAATCAATTCTTACAGATTTCATGAAACTTTTGAAAAATACGTAAAAGATGAAAAATCCATAATATATATATGCTTCTCATCAGGTTTAAGTGGAACATATAATTCTGCACTTATAGCAAAGGAACAAATTCTCGAAGAATATCCTGATGCAGATATAACTATAATAGATTCCCTTTGTGCATCATTGGGTCATGGTCTTATAGTTTATTATGCTGTAGAATTATTAAAAACTGGTGCTTCTAAGGATGAAATCGTAAGCTTTGTAGAAAATAATAAATTTAGAGTAAATCATTATTTTACTGTTAATGATCTAAACCACTTGAAGCGTGGTGGCAGAGTTTCAGCTACAGCTGCTGTTGTTGGAACAATCTTAGATATTAAACCAGTTTTGCATGTAGATCACGAAGGACATTTAATTCCTTTAAGTAAAGTTAAGGGAAGAAAAAAATCTATTAAAGCCCTTTTGTATCATATGATTGAAAGAATTGAAAATCCTGAAGAACAAGTGATATTTATAAGCCATGGTGATTGTCTTCATGATGCCGAGTACTTAGCTGAATTAATTAGAAAAGAACTTACAGTAAAAAATATAATCATAAATCCTATTGGTCCAGTTATAGGGGCCCACTCAGGTCCAGATACTTTGGCATTATTCTTTTTAGGTAAAGCTAGATAAAATTATTAATTTAGACATACTTATCAAATATTAAAAATAAAATTTCATTAATTGATTTCAAACAAAAAGTCGGCATTTTACTGCCGACTTTAAATTTATTATTTACATAGAACTTTTCACTAATACCTATAAGCTTTTCTCTACATACAAATTAACTATATTTAAAATTACTTGAACTGCTTTTTCCATAGCTTGAGTTGAGATATACTCATACTTTCCGTGGAAATTCTCTCCGCCAGTAAACATGTTTGGAGTTGGAAGTCCCATGAAGGATAATCTTGCTCCATCTGTGCCTCCTCTAATTGGAACTACAGTTGGTACTACATTTGATTTTTCCATAGCTTCAAAAGCTATATCAACTATGAATTTCACTGGTTCAACCTTTTCCTTCATGTTGTAATATTGATCCTTCATATCTAAAGTGCAAGTTCCTTCACCATATTTCTTGTTTATTTCCTCACACCATTTAGACATATTATTCTTTCTAGATTCAAATGAATCCTTAAAGAAATCCCTTATTATAAACTTCATGGTTGTATGTTCAACTGAACCTGTTATGTTTGATAATAGATAGAAGCCCTCATATTTTTCTGTTTGCTCTGGAGTTTCTTCCTTTGGTATCATAGCGAGTAATTCTGTCGCTACAAGCTGTGAATTTACCATCTTTCCTTTTGCTGTTCCTGGATGAACATTTTTTCCCCTTATTTCAACCTTTGCTCCTGCAGCATTGAAATTCTCATATTCTAGTTCCCCTTCTCTTCCACCATCTACAGTATAAGCATATTTTGCTCCAAATTTTTCTACGTTAAAGTGATCTGCTCCTTCACCTATTTCCTCATCTGGAGTGAAGGCAACCTTTATAGTTCCATGCTCTATTTCTGGATGATTCTTTAGATACTCTACTGCTGTTATTATTTCAGCTATTCCAGCTTTGTCATCAGCTCCTAATAGAGTTGTTCCATCTGTAGTTATTAATTTATGACCTTTATAAAGGCTTAATTCTGGAAACTCTTTTGTAGTCATTACTATGTCTAATTCTTTATTTAATACGATATCGTTTCCATCATAGTTCTCAATTATCTGAGGTTTTACATTTTTCCCTGAAAAGTCTGGAGATGTGTCCATATGTGCTATAAATCCTATAGTGCTTAGTTCCTTGTCAGTATTTGAAGGTAATGTTCCCATAACATATCCATTTTCATCAACACTTACATCTTGTAATCCTATGGATTTAAGTTCCTGTACTAAAGCATCAGCTAAAACCAACTGACCCTTTGTGCTAGGTGTAACCCCCGATGAATCATCTGATTTTGTTTCATAACTGACGTAATTTAAAAATCTTTCTACTACCTTCATATTTAATCCTCCTTAATTTTAAAACGAGACTCTCCTTAAAAATTATGGAAAGCCTCGATGTTGTCTTTAACTATTATTTTGTAATTGCTATTTGATTATATGCATTATACATATACAGGCATCCTATTGCCACATCTATTATTATACCGCTGTACCATCCAAATATAAATAGTACTAATGTTAATAAATAAATTGGTGTTATAGTGTACATAGCTAAGTTATAACTTTCTGCAAATTTAGTATCTACTTTAACAAAAGCTTTAGCTATAATTAATCCTAATCCACCTATTATCAATGAGTATAAAATTGCTCTAAAGAATAATGTTATAGGATATGATATGAATGGTCCATATAAAAGTACTGTGCCATACTGCTCTGACATCTCCATAACACCTTGTTTATCTAGCTCTTTTATAGGTAGTGTATCATATTTTATATGTTGAACATCTTGACCATAAGGCTTTAGGTAAAAGCTATCCTTTTGTAATAATAGACCTGTTTGATATTGTCTAAGATCATCTGCTGTTTTTTCATTTCCTGTATCTAGCATCAATATAAACTTCTCAGTCTTTATTTCTTCATAGCTGTTATTATTAACTGTAAGAGTATTATCTGAAAGATTCATCTCCTTTATGTTATCATTAAAGGTAGATTTAAATTCTTTAGTGAATCCACTAGTTGCTATAGCCTGTTTTCCAGCCATTGCAGCTCCAAGAATTATTGATAAAATTAATAAATATACCATGCCCTTGCCTATAGAAAGTTTTGAAAACTTTACATAGCTTTTAAAATCATAAACACTCTTATACATTCTCTGGAATATATTCATATCTTGCTTTGTATTTTTGCTCATAGGTGTGTTCTCCTCTACTTTTATATTTTGTTACATTATAATAAAGATTATATCTCATATATAAACATTGTAAAGCAAGCTATCAATTTGTTTATAAAATTTTCTTATTCAAATCTTGGTCTATATACTTTTCTATTCTCTAAGGACCAAATTCTCTCTGAAAACTCTCCTTCAGATGTTGATTTAAGTGCCTTTTCCATATCATACATTCTTGCATCCACTATATCTAAGTAATGAAGTATTTCAGCTTCTGGTATCATAGGTTTTACTGGACTTCCGTACTCTGGTTCATAATGGTGAGATAATACCATGTGCTTCAAAAGCATGGTTATTTCCTTAGAGATTCCTAAGCTCTCGCCAACATATTCAATCTTTCCAACTCCCAATGATATATGTCCAAGCAATTGACCTTGCACAGAATACTCTTTTACGAAGCCTAAAGTGTTGCTGTCCATTTCATCCATCTTGCACATATCGTGAAGTATTATTCCTGCATATAGTAATTCCTTATTTAGAAATGTATATATATTACTTAAGGCTTCACCACTCTTAAGCATTGTAAGTGTGTGATATAAAAGTCCTCCCCTTAGGGCATGATGGTTTTTCTTTGCTGCTGGATAATACATAAGCCTTTCTTTATTTTCTTCTATGAAGTAGCTTGTTATATCCTTAAGATCCTTATTCTTCATTGAATTTATATATCTATATATGGATTCAAGCATATCTTCACTCTTATAAGGTGCACACTGTACATATTCCTCTATATCTATGCCTTCCATATCTTCTAAATTACTTATTGAATCGACCTTAAGCTGCAAAGTTCCCTGCCATGCAAGCACTACTCCTGAAACCTTAGCCAAGAAATTTTCCTTTAGTCTATCTCTATCTTCGTCTTTTGCATCCCAAAACTTTGCGTTTATTTCTCCCGTTTTATCGCATAAATATAAGTCGATATATTTCTTGTTATTTGAGTTTGTAGTCTTAAAATCCAATGATTTTATAAGATATATTCCCTCTATTCTCATTCCTTGATTAAAGTCCTTTATTTTTAAACAATCCATCTTGTACAAATCACCTTTCAAATTCATTTACAACTTATATTATACACCATAATCTCTTCATTTATAAAAAAAGCTGAGAGTTATTCAAAAACAATACATATAAAATATTATAGATAAAGAGCTGACTTTTAAGAGCCAACCCTTTATATCTATAAATTACTCTGATATTATTTTTTCTTTCTTTTCTTTTACTACATCTTCATAAAACAACTTAAAATTAGGATCTATTTTCCCAATACTTAAATATCTAGCCTTATAATCCTTTAATAATTCAAAGAACTTTTTGCTCATTAATAGCAGTGCAAAAACATTTATAAATGTAGGAATTACTGAGGTAAAATCTCCAAATGTCCATATCTCAGCTGGAGTTCCCCCATATATTACAGTTACAACAACAACTAGGAATCCTGGGATTGGATATAATAATTTTAAAAACTTCATTATTATAGGTTTAACTTTATTATTATCTGAAATAGCATGGTCCATAATCACTTCAAAATATGTGTACCATCCTGTTATGGTTGTAAATCCAAATAAGAATATAGCTAAAGCTAATAATACTCTTGCATTTCGCCCCATTACAGACTCAAATGCAGAAAGTGTAAGTGTTGCTCCTGTAAGTCCAGATGTATAATATCCAATAATTATTATTACAGAAGCAGTCATATAACATATACTTATTGTATCTACAAAAACTTTAAATGAACCAAGAACACCCTGTTTAATTGGATGTTCAGTTTCTGCAGTAGCATGAATCATTGGTGATGTTCCCCATGCTGCTTCATTGCTAAACACAGATCTAGCAAATCCGAATCTCATTGCTTGTGCTATAGTTGCTCCTAAAAACCCTCCTGAAGCTGCTTGTGTAGTAAATGCCCCTTTAAATACCAAACCTAAAACATGTGGCATTTCTGAAACATTAGAACCTAATATATAAAGAACACATACTACATAAAAAATACACATAACAGGTACTATATAAGATGCTATTTATCCTATTTTCTTAAGTCCTCCCATTATTACTGAATAATCACAAATCATAATTATAGCAGATGGAATTATATAGTTTAAATCAAATATAGAGCCTATAGCTTCTTATATCGTAAAGTTTTGTATTGTAATAAAATAAATCATCATTATACCAAATCCAAACATTATGGCTAGTGGCTTCCATGACTTCATTCCCTTTTCTTCTCCTAATGCTTTTTGTATATAATAAGTAGGCCCACTTTTAAAAGTACCATCAACTTTTGTTTCTCTATAATATACAGCTAAAGTTACCTCAGAACTCATCTCCCATTCCAGTCCTAAATTTTCCTTTTAAAAATTCATCAATATCTTTTGATTTAGGAAGAGATATTTTTTGATATATTCTTATATAAGCAATCTTAGTTTCAAAATAGAATATTTATTTTAAAATTTAATTTAATTAATTAAGATCTTGCTGTATCTAGATTGTTTACAAAATAATCTAACATTATTTATAATATTTTTTAAGTTTATTTTTCACAAAAAAATAAAAAGGCAAAATTATTTTACTTTGTAATATTTTTTTCCGTTTTATCTATAAAACGCTTTATCTATAACTTATATTATATTTGTCCATCTTATATCTTAAATTTTGTCTTGATACTTTAAGCTTTTTATTCGCATCAGCAATATTTTTAGATTCTTTTAAAACTAAAGTTATGATCTTTTTCTCATAATTAGATACTAAGTCACTTAAAGAAGTCGCATTATCGTATTCTATATTGTAATTTTCAACCTCATTATTTTTTTATAGTAATTTAAGAATTCTGAAACATGCTTTATAGTTATAATATCAGAGTCAACAGTATTAAAAGCATTTTCTATAGTATTTTTTAATCCCCTTATATTGCCATACCAATTATTTGTTTCAATTATATTTTGTGTTAGCTGACTTACTCCCTTTATGTCCATTTGCATTTCCTTATTGTAATGTTTTATAAAATATTCTTACCAACTATCTCTTTGCATTCAAAATATGTGTTTCCATGCCATTTAGAATATTCTACATATCCATTCTTATCACTTATAACTATTGCATCAGCTTTTTCATGAAGACTTATAGCTTTCTCAATATACTCGCTTAACACATAATCACCTCTATAAACAATTACCACTCAAATTTATTATTTATTGAAGATTCAAAATTGTTAATTATATCATACATTCATATTGTTATTGATTATTTTTACCACTATGATATATCTAACTACATATTTAAAAACCCTATATTTTTGGATAGAATATAATTAAGTATTATTTAAAGGTGTGATTACATGGATATATTTATTCCTAAAAAAGTTCAGTTTATATTAAATACATTGATTTTAAATGGCTTTGATGCCTATATAGTTGGTGGCTGCGTTCGTGACAGTATATTAAATAAAGTGCCTAATGATTATGATATAACTACAAATGCTTTTCCTGAAGACATCATGAGACTATTTGAAAAAACAGTTCCTACGGGAATTGCTCATGGTACTGTGACAGTTTTAATAGATAAGGAACCTTTTGAGGTTACCACCTTTAGAACTGAAAGTGATTATTTAGATAATAGGCATCCTTCAAAAGTTTCTTTTGTTAGTGATGTTAAAGAAGATTTATCAAGACGTGATTTTACCATAAATTCTATGGCTTATAATGCTAAGAGTGGATTAGTCGATCCTTTCAATGGAGTTAATGATTTAAACTCCAAACTCATAAGATGTGTGGGGGATAGCTCTCTCCGATTTAAAGAAGATGTCTTAAGAGTGCTTCGTGCTATTAGATTCAGCTGTCAGCTTAATTTTCAAATAGCTGATGATACCTTAAATGCAATCTCTGAAAACAACTGCTTATTGAAAAATATAAGTGCTGAAAGGATTCGAGATGAGCTTTCAAAAATGCTTTTAAGTCCTAGACCATCAGTAGCTATAAGTCATATGATAAACACCAAAACATTAAAAGTTATAGTTCCTAATTTGTATGAAACTTTAAAGATCTCAAACACTATAGATAGAATTGATGTGCTTTGCGATAAGCTTTATGTCAGACTTTGTTATTTTATGTTGCCCCTTGATGATTTTGAATTAACTGAAAAAACGCTAAAATATTTGAGATTTGACAATAATACTATTAATTTGACTATGACATTTTACGATGCTATTCTGCAAAATTTTGATTTAAAAGATACAGTGAGTGTAAAAAGATTAATATACAAAATTTCAAAGGAGCATATATTTGATTTTCTAGATTTGCTAAAAGTGATTTATATAGATGATATCTGTGAGATTAATTTAATAGAAAAGGCTAAATTTCAAATTCAAGATATAATTTCAAATAAAGACCCACTTTCAATAAAGGATTTAGCCATAAACGGAAATGATTTAAAGGAGCTTGGGATAAGAGATGGAAGAGCTATAGGCAATATATTAAATTTGCTCTTAGCCAAAACTCTCGAAATGCCACAAATTAATGTTAAGGAATCGCTTATAATACTAGCAAAACAATATATCTAAATAAACCTCCAGTATAATGATCATTAAATACTGGAGGTTATTATTTTAATTCTAATCGTTAATTTTTATAGCTTCATCTATATAGAATAGATATAAATATTTTTCTTTTACTTTCTTTCCCGTTATTCGTTCAAGGGCCATGGTGTAGTAATAAATTTGTGTTGTATATCGATTTATTACTTTTTCTCTATTTTCACCATCTACATAGTCAGTCTTGTAGTCTATAAGAGTTATTCCATCCTCTTCATCTAAGAAGCAGTCTATTACCCCCTGTATTCTTATCATTTCATTTTCATAAATGTCTACAGGTAATTCATTTATTATTGAAGTACTTGGCACCTCTATATAGAAAGGTTTTTCTCTATGCACTTCCTTTGAAGATTCTTTATAGCAGCTAAGTATTTTTTCACCTAAAGGATTCCTAAAGAATTTTAGAATTTTATAAGGATTTACTGCTTCTGCCTCTTCATCTGTTAAGATTTCCTTTGCTACAAAATAGGTTATCTGTGATTTTATCTCTTCTAGTGTACTCACCTTGTCAAAGGATAGATGCTGCATAGCACTATGAAGTGCAGTTCCTCTCTCCGCAGGGGACAGTCCTTTTCTTTCTTGAAGAAACTTTGGCTTTCTTAAAGGCTGTTCTTTAATGAGATTATTTGCATCACTCTGCTCTTCTTCTAGTATGGCTGATTTCTTAAGCTCTGATACAGACATATTTGTTGGAATTGAGCCTGCCTTTTTAAATTTGTATTCCCAGTTAAGCCTCTTTTCAACTTCATTTTTATAATAATCATTTGTACCCATATCTTCGAATACATCCACATCTTCTTCATCATCTTCCTGTGACTCTATATTGTCCTCTATGATGTCAGACTTTGAATAAAGCTTTACTTTCCATGAGGATTCTTCATCATCAAAAGGTCTATCTATATATCCATTAAAGCAATCCACAAGAGGAGTTCCATCATTATGAAGCATCAGAGCCATGGCTATCCAGTCTAAATAGCTTTTTCCATTAAATACTTCATTTGATGGCACAGTTTTACCTGCTGTACTCACAGCCTTACCCCACTTGTCTATGGACTTTTCAAGATTTGAGGTTGTTCCTGTAAGTATTAATTTTTCCTTTGCTCTTGTAAGTGCCACATATAAAACTCTCATTTCTTCAGATAAATTTTCAAGTCTTAATTTTTTCTTTATAGCTTCTTTTGCAAGAGTAGGATATTTATATCTCTTTTCGTAATCAATAAAATCAGGTCCAAAACCTAAATCCTCATGGAATAATATGGTCTCATATATATTCCTTTGATTAAACTGCTTTCCACAAGCCGAAAGTATCACAACAGGGAATTCAAGTCCTTTACTCTTATGGATACTCATTATCCTTACAACATCCTCATTTTCTCCTAGAGTCTTGGCACTTCCCATATCTCCACTACTGCTACGAAGCTTATTGATAAAGTTTATGAAATTGAATAATCCTTTAAAGCTAGTGCTTTCATATTGTTTTGCTCTTTGGAAAAGTATCCTTAGATTTGCCTGCCTTTGAACTCCATTTGGCATGGCTCTTACGTATCCATAATAGGATGTACTCATATATAGATACCAGATGAATTCATCTATAGGCATGTGTATAGACTTTTCCCTCCATCTATCTAGAGCTTCAACCACATACTTTGATTTTTTTATAA
Source organism: Clostridium sp. (assembly GCA_022773025.1). Taxonomy (GTDB): domain Bacteria; phylum Bacillota; class Clostridia; order Clostridiales; family Clostridiaceae; genus Clostridium_X. The sequence goes on from JALEZF010000098.1 coordinate 25,892, forward strand.
GGGAGTCTTCTAAGGCATATCCATTTGGCAATATCTCTTCATCAAGACATCCATCAGCTATATCCCTTAGTACATCGTAAAAATATTTATTTTTATTTATTACTCTAAGGTCTATGAGCTCTTCAGGTGTAAATGCAAATATAGGTGATCTAAGCACTGCTACCATAGGTATATCCTGAAGCGGATTATCAATTATTTGAAGCAATGACATTATGGTTCTTATTTCGATAGTTTGAAAATATCCTGAGCTAGAGTCAGCATAAGCTGGTATCTCCTCTTTTGAAAGCTCCTCTGAAAACACCTCTGCCCATCCTGTGGTGGCCCTTAAAAGTATTACTATATCCTTGTACTTTACCTGCCTATATTCCTTTATTTCCTTGTCATAAACCATGAACTGTCTTCCGTCTTGAACCTTGAATAAGTCTTTTATCTTCTTTGCTACAAGCCTTGCTTCAACTTGAATTTTATCTAGTTCTTCCTCATCAAGAACTTCATCATCACTAGATTCCTCTGTATCTTCCTCTTCAGATTTTCCTGCTAGATCTATTATATTTACATCTATATCTCCGCCAACAAAGAAGTTTTCTTCATCTACAGGCTCAAATACAGCACCAGGATTTAATCTTTCCTTGTCCGTATACTCCATTTCACCTACAGATGCTGACATTATCTTTTTAAAAATGTAGTTTACTCCGCTAAGGACTTCTTTTCTGCTTCTAAAGTTCTTGTATAGAAGTATCTTTCCTGAATTACCACCGTGGTCATCACTTATCTCTTCATAAGTATTATATTTTTCAAGGAAAAGTTCAGGCTTTGCCTGTCTAAATCTATATATACTCTGCTTTACGTCACCAACCATAAATACATTTGGATTATCAGAATTCTTTCTTGAGACCAAATCTATTATAGTCTCTTGCACACTGTTGCTGTCTTGATACTCATCTACTAGGACTTCATAAAATTTATTTTTGAATTCCAAAGCAACTGAGGAAGGAGTTATTATTCCCTTATCATAGGTTTCATTTAATATTTTGAGACAGTAATGCTCTAAATCATTAAAATCAAGTATTCCCTTTTCTATTTTCTTTTCCTTGTATCTATCCATAAACTCTATAACTAAATCAGTAAGAGCCTCCATTATTGGATACATACCTTTAATTGCTTCGTAGCTGTCCTTTAGTGAAAAAGAGAAGGTCTTTTGCATTTCTTTTACTTTACTCTTTATAGTATCTCTCACATTCTTAACTTCGTTTTTTATACTCTCATCTACATCTTTTCCCATTCTTAGAGTTCCAAAGGTTATACTTTGAAGCGCTCTTTGAAATTCATCATAGCCAGCCTTATATCCATCTATAGCTATATAAATGCTGCTTATAGTTTCACTTAAATTGTCTATTATTTTTGGTGTTGCCCCTTCTTCTTTTAGTATATCTATAAGACCATGTAGACTATTTATCATGGATTGAAGTTCTTCCTCTGCTCCGGACAAGATGATGCTCATCCATTTAGAATTATATAGATCATCCTCAGAGGATAAATTAAATTCTTTTGCTTTTTCCTTAAGCCATATTCTTGGATAAGGTCCACTCATAGAAAAATTATATAATCCCTCAACCATGTCTTGAAGCTTGCTGTCATCCTTATTTCCGCCAAAAGTTTCTACAACCTTATAGAAACCATCTGTCAGTGTCATACTTTCATATTTATCCTCAAATAATTCTCCTATTATATCCTGCTTCATGAGGATTATTTCTGTCTGGTCCCCTATTCTAAAATTAGGGTCCAAATCTATATGGTGAAAGTTATTTCTTATTACATCAAGACAAAAGGAGTGCATAGTTGTGATATTTGCTTTATTTAAAAGCGTAAGCTGCTTTTGAAGTCTTTTATTGTTTGGATTTTTGTCTAGCTTATCTGTTATAGCATTTCCTACTCTTTCTCTCATTTCTGACGCTGCCGCATTGGTAAAGGTTACGACTAGAAGTTTATCTATATCTACAGGGTTCTCATCTCTAACTATCATCTTTATTATTCTCTCAACTAATACAGCTGTTTTTCCTGAACCAGCAGCTGCGGCTACAAGTAGGTTCTTATCATGGGTATCTATAGCCCTCTGCTGTTCTGCAGTCCATTTAGTTCCTGATTCTTTATTGCTCGCCATGCTCTAAATCCTCCTCCCCTGATATCTTTTCTTTCATAAGCTTCCATATATCTTCTTTGTCTTTCTTTTGAAGTAGGCAGTATTTGTTGTCTTTTAGTGAATAGTCAAATTGACATATAGCATTAAATCTACAGTAAGAGCAACATGTGTACTTGCCATTCTTTACAGGCTTTATGGTTATATCACCTTTTAGCATATCTTCACAAAGCTCTACTACCTTTTCTCTTACGTATTCCCTTATAACTTTAAACTGCTCTCTTGTAGCAACTGATGAATTATTTTCTGATATACCATCCTTGCCCATGTAAGCAGGTATTATTATAGAATATCCTTTAATATCTTTATCCATTTCTTTTATGACCTTTGGATCTTTTAGAAGAAGTCCACTCATTTTCAGCTCTTTTATAAGTCTCTGTTCTACTTCTTCCTCGCTGAGTTCTCCACTTGAAGATATCATAGGGTCGTCTATGGTGAAGTATAGTATAGCTCCAGGAACTACATCTTTCTTTAAAATCTCCTCTTCATTGCTTAAGATTGCATCAAGATAAACAAGAAGTTGAAGCTGAAGTCCATAGTAAACTTCGTTTAAGTTAAAGGATTTTTTCCCTGACTTGTAATCTACTATTCTTATATACACTTCACCATTGTCCTCAAGGATATCCACTCTGTCTACTCTTCCTCTAAGGTATATATCATCCCCGCTTGGTAGTGAAAGCTTGATTGGTTTATACTTTCCATCTCCAAATACAATCTCACTATCTAAAGTCTCAAAACTTCCTCTCTTAAAATGTTCACTTATTACAGATACAGACTTTGTAAGTATCCTCTTCATTTTTGAAACTAAATATTTGTACTTAGCTGAGCTTTTTAAGATAGATTCATCCTTTATAACTTCATCTATCATTGATGAAATTGTACTCTCACTCCACTTTTTATCTAAGTCAGACCAATGTCTTCCTTCGTCCTTTACTTTGTTTGTAAATTTATCTAATATTTCATGGACAAAAGTTCCAAAGTCAGGACTTCCAAATTCATATATCTTTCTATCTTTAGCCTTTAATCCATACTGGACATAAAATGCAAATGGACATTGAGCATACTTTTCTACCCTAGATACATCAAATACGTAAGGCTTATCGTAAAGAGCCTTTATCTTTTCCCCTCTTATGGTTTGAACTTGATTGCTATATTTTAATCCGCTTAAAACTCTTTCAATTCTGCTATTCCAATCTTCTTTGTCTTTATACCATTCATACGCATTTTTCCATACAGTGCTTACTTCTTCCTTGTCATCATAATAGCTTCGCATCATAGATATAAGTTCATTGAAAGTAGGTTCTGGCGCAACAATCCTGTCTACTGCATCATCCTCTTTATCTTTTGATATATCACTTTCTTCCTTTAGCTTTGGAAATAGCTTTTTAAATCTAGAAATAAGTATAGAGCTCCTTTGGGCTTTTCCTTCAAAGTCAGCAATAGGATAAGTTAGCACTAAGTATTCGCTGGCCATAGTAAGGGTTGTATAGATAAGGAAATTTTCTTCAAACATCTTGGTTTCTGTATCAGAGGCTAGAGTTACCCCCTCAGTTTTTAGAATTCCTCTATCATTATCAGATAATATTCCCTCTTCTCTATTTGCTCTAGGGAATACTCCATCATTAACTCCAACAATGTAGAGTGCCTTTATACTATGACTCTTTATTCTCGCGATATCTCCTACTATGACTTGATCCAAGGCTATAGGAATTAATCCTACTTCTTGCTTTAAGAATCCCATACTTAGTATCTCTATAAATCTGTCTAAAGAAATTACTTCATCTCCCATTATCTCAACCATTTGATCTAAGACAATGAATATAACATCCACTACTTGTTCATACTCATCTGCTCTTTCCGCATTTCCTTCAGATTTAAATGTTTCAATCCAATTATCAACCTTTTGAAAAGCTCCAACTTCACATAAAAATTCATATATGTAGGTACACAAATCTCTTACAGCGCATTTCTTTGAAACCTTACTTCCAAATGCAGTTAAAGGATTTATTACCCCATCTTTAATTTCATTTATTACATTTAAAACATCCCTAGTATACTCCTGTTTGTCCTTTGCTGCTGAAAGTCCGTGCTCCCAGAATTCAAGCCACTTCTTTCCCTTTATTCCGTAGGCAAGAACGAAATTTTCAAGTATATCAATCTGTTGCTTTGTGGAAAGCTGCTCCTCACATTCATCATGAGTTAAGTCTATAAGTCCAGTCTTTAAATATCTAAATACACTTTCATAAGACCAGTTCCTATTAAAGATATCAAAAACTGAAAGGATTAAAACAACAAGGGGATTATCAGTGACATCTCTCTTCTCATCTAAAAAGTAAGGAATTCTATATTCATCAAATATTACCCGGGTGATTTTTTTGTAATTATCTAAATCTCTGCACACTACAGCTATATCCCTAAATCTATATCCATCATCTCGTACCTTACTGATTATATCTCTAGCTACCCATTGTATTTCTTCATAATTATTTAAAGCTTTATATATTCTTATATTGTCTGGTTCCTCTCTATAAGGTACAAAAGGATACTTGAAAAAATACTTTTCCATATGACCTATATCATAACTGTTATTAAATCTATAGCAACATTCCTTATTGAGATCTATTGGTTTGTCGTAGGCTATATTATTTTCTTCAGATATCTTTAGAAGTTTTCTTTCCGTATTTCTAGATACCCAGAAAATATCTTCAATTTCTTCTTTGAATTCTGAAGCTCCATCCATATCTAAAGTCACATTTACTCTCTTAGCCTTTTTCATAAGTTTAGTAAGTATAGAATACTGTTGAGGGTTAAAAGTGGAAAATTCATCCACCCATATTTCTGCACCATTAAATAATGAGCATTCATCTAGCTTTTCATAAAGCATTATAAGTTCATCTTCATCATCTACATAATTTTTATGGATAGCTATTTCAAAATCTTCATAAACCCTATACAAATCCTCTAATTTATATTTAAGTTCCAGTTCATCTTCTTGAAGTTTTTCTATTGTATCTCTTAAAATCTCTGGAGTGATATTGTATTTTTTAAACTCCGTTATAACTTCTGAAACTATATCTATAAAGCCCTGTTTAGAGCTTGATTTATAGAATATCTTTAAGTCGTTTTCTCTTTCTCTTAAAATCTTATATAGTATCATGGCCTTTCCAGAATCATTAAGTCTTTTGTGGGTAAGACCACCAACTTCATTAAAAACTCTGTGAGCCATCCTTTTAAAGCTCAGTACCTCCGTCTTAAACGTTCCTTTGTCTCCAAGTGCCCTAAGAAGATTTTTTTCTGCTTCAAAGGAGAATTGCTCCGGAACTAAAAGTATTAATCTATTGTCAAAACCCTTTTCTAGTTTTCTCTTTATATCATTAAGACAAAATTGACTTTTACCGCTGCCACCTCTGCCATATATAAATCTTAAACTCAACTCTTCATCCCCTTTCAAACTTTTATAATGACCTTTAATATCTATTTTAAATTATTGCTACTAAAATTACACAGACTTTGAGTAAATTTATTTATTAAAATTTATTCTAACCATTTAAATCCAAAAAATTCAATGTATGTTATAATATTGAACATAGACTTTATTTAAATATTTCATTTTGATTTGGGGGTTCATATGAATAATAATGAAGATTTGAAAAAAGAAAAGGGAATCTACGAAAATCCTTTGTGGACAAAAGATTTTACCATAATAACCTTAGGTACGGTTATATCAAAGCTTGGAAATGCCATTTCCGGATTTGCTATGAGTCTTTTGGTTCTTGATTTGTACAAATCAACTCTTATGTACGCTTTATGTATGTGTGTATTCAGTCTTTCAAATGCAGTAGTCCCAGCTTTGGCAGGACCATACCTTGACAAGTTCTCTCGAAAGAAAACTATATATACACTTGATTTTCTTTCTGCTGCTCTATACATGATATTTGGTATACTTTTATGGAAAAATAATAATGTAAGCTTTGTTATTATTATTTTAGGTTCATTAATATTAGGTATAATTAACAGCATTTACTCCGTTGCCTACGATAGCCTATATCCCCTTCTTGTAACCAAGGGAAACTATACAAAGGCATACTCAATCTCAAGTACTCTTGAGACCCTAACCATGTTTATGATACCTGTATCAGCTTATTTATATAACACCATAGGAATTGCTCCTCTTTTCATTTTAGATGCTTTAAGCTTTTTTATAGCGGCAGTCTTTGAAACTCAAATTAAAGCAAAAGAAGAATACATGGAAATGAGGACAGAAAAATTCACAAAGAATCAGTACAAAGATGATTTTAAACAAGGAATCGAATACTTGAAAAGTGAAAAAGGTCTTCTTGCTATAACTATATATTTTGCCATCACAACCTTTGCTGGTAGTTCTTATCAAACTTTATCCCTCCCATACTTCAAAGAAACATATGCATCTGGCGAGTACATGTTTATATGGGTAATGGGTTTTGGTGTCCTTGGAAGGTTTATAGGTGGTGCCATTCACTATAAATTTAAATATCCTACAGATAAAAAGTTTACCATAGCTCTTATAGTTTACTTTACAATTTGCTTTATAGATGGCTCTATGCTTTATTTTCCTATAATAGTAATGATGATTTTAAGCTTCATTGAGGGGATAATGGGTGTAACCTCATATAATATAAGAATTTCTGCCACTCAAAGCTATGTTCCACATGAAAAGAAAGGCAGATTCAATGGTATTTTTCTAATGGCTATAACAGCTGCTATGACATTAGGTCAACTTCTTGCTGGAGCCTTAGGTGATATACTGCCAAAACGTATTGTTGTTTCTGTATTTATGGTATTTAACCTTATTGGTGTTCTGGCAGTAATGTATAAGTATAGAGAGCATGTAAAACCTATATACAATAGGCAAGCTTAAGATTCTTGTTATATATGATTATTATTTATAAATAAAAAATAGATACCTTCATACTTAAATGCTGGTATCTATTTTATCATATATATTATTTATAGCTTTTCAAATACTCCTCTTTGAGAATACTCATTAAAATTACGTCTCTATAGTCACCTTCTACGAAATATCTTTTTCTCTTTACACCTTCTTTTATAAAACCACAACTTAAATAACATTCAATAGCTCTTTCATTCAAATCAACCACCTCAAGCTCAACCCTATGAGCTCCTTTGTTCATGAAAAGAAATCTTAAGAGAGTTTTTATAGCATCTTGAGCATATCCCCTATGCCAATACTCCTTTGCTATAGTTACCCCTATTTCATAATTTCCGCCTAAATCCTTAGAATCCCTATAACTTATATACCCTACTGATACTTTTTCTTCATTAATCACAGCTAAGTACTTCTTATTTATATTCATTATCTTATAGAAATTTTCTAATATAAATTCCTTAGATGGCGGTATATGATAGCATCCATCAAATCTAGTTATTTCTTCATCATTCCATAGTTCATGAAAAAAGTCTACATCCTTTTTCTCAACACTTCTAAGACGTACTTTTTTCCCTTTTAACATTGACTCACCTTCTTTTTATAAAGTACAAGCCCTATGTAAATTATACCACTTTTATCCTTTATGAAAAACCTTTGATTATCAGTGCTATGCTATGTTTTAAGGCTTTAAATACCTTGTGAGTAAAATTAATTATTCTAGGTCACTATAGATATTTAATATAAAAAAACACGCCTAAATACTAAATATTTATAGACGTGTATATAAATCTATTTATTATATGAAGAAATATACTACAAATAGAACTGATAATGCGTACATGACAGGATGAATTTTTTTCCTATCTCCTTTGAAAAGCATTATTATAGTGTAAGATAAGAAACCAAATGCAATTCCTTCTCCAATACTATAAGTAAGTGGCATAAGAAGTATTGTGAAAAATGCAGGTATAGCATATTCAACCTTATCCCATTCTATTTCAGAAAGTGACGCACATAAAAGTGATCCTACTATTACTAATGCAGGTGCTGTTATTTGTGCTGTAACAACACTTAATAGCGGCGAGAAAAATAAACTTACCAAAAATAAAATTGATACTACTACACTTGAAAATCCTGTTTTTGCCCCTACTGCAATTCCTGATAAAGACTCCATACATGATGTTGTGTTAGTAGTACCAAAAATTGCTCCAACACATGTTGCTACAGAGTCAGCAAGAAGTGCCTTTGAACCATTCTTTACACTGCCATCTTTCATTAATAAACCAGCCTTTGATCCTACTGCAACTAATGTTCCTGCTGTATCAAAGAAATCCATAAATAAAAATGTAAATACTACAATCATCATATCAGGTGTAAAAACATTGTAAGTCCGCCTATTATTTCTGTTTTAATTAAAATAAAGCTGTGTAAACTATAATATAATCTACACAGCTTTTAAATCTATCTTAATGTATTTAAATCCTCTGGTGCTTCAAATAGAATTTCTTCACCATCATTGATTACTATACATGGTAAACCAACTCTTCCAGCTTTTTTAATCTCTTCAAATACAGGATTATTATCTCTATACTTTAAAAAGTTTTTAAGGTGAAGCATGCTTTCTGTAATATCAGCATAAAAGAATTTAATATCATTCTGTAAAAGCAACTCTTTTACTGGTGCGCAGCCTCCTCAGTGTTTACTTCCAAACATAATTACCTTTTTCATATACAGTCTTACATCTTATCATCTGCTGCAACTTTTTAGCATACTCCAAATTTTTCTCAAAGCTTATCTTGTTTTCTTTAGGTGTAAGTTTTCTAGATTTAGAATAAAACATTCTCTCACGAATTATTAAAATTACTGTGAATAATAAAATTATAATAACCAGTATCTTAATAGAACCCACTCCCATCTAGACTATTGTAGTCATTCATATTAACTTTATTTTTGTTCTTTATAATATCTAAGCTGGCAGGTTAAACAGTGTCTTCTTTAATCCTTTAAGTCTATCTGTTTATCCCTTTTTCACTAAATCTTTTCCTTGGGTAAGTCCACATCGCTTAATAGCAGCGCTTCCAAACTCTTCCCATTGGAGCCCTCTTTTTGATGCTTCATCACATAATAAGTATAACCATGCTGCACGTTGCTCAAGTTGTCCCCTTACAGCTTGAATTATAGCATTTTTATTCTTTGGATCATTTACTACTTTACTCATTTAATTTCGGCACAGATATCTTCCCCAAGTAACTGTACCTTCCCCCCTTTTTATAATTTTTATATTATTTCTGAGCTATTGATTAAAGAATATATATCTTTATAATACCTCATATTTACATCAATATTAAGAGGATTCTTTCTTAATGATAAAATAGGCTTATTTAATTCAGAAGCATATCTTAATAATTCTATATTTTCCTTATTTAATTCTCCTATAGTAAATCCACTATCAATAACAGATTTAGAGTTTTCAATAGCCTCTCTAGCTTCATTAAATGTATTTATATCTATATATGAAAAACTATCTACACTTATTACATTTGCATCTAAACCACTTGCTACATAAAAATCTATATCATTCTCATGAAGAATTCCAGTTGTAAAGTTTATCCCCTTCTTATGTAATGCCCTATAACAAAGCGTTCCTGAACCACTTCCCCCTAGTACGAATACTTTTGACTCATTACTTGTACCTTTTAATTCAATACTTCCTAAAAGCATATTAAAACTACCAGATTCAATATCATAAAGTTCTCTAATTGTCTTATCATCAAGAATATCTTCTGGGAAACCACACTTTGCAATCTTATTATCTTTTACTAATATAATTATATCTGCTAATTTTATAGCAAGGTCTACCTCATGAAGTGATAATACTACCGTTATTCCTTGTTCTACTGCCATCTTTCTTAATATACTTAAAAGTTCAAGTTTATATCTTATATCAAGGTATGATGTTGGCTCATCAAGAACAATTACTTCTGGCTGTTGACATATAGCTCTGGCTAACATAACTCTTTGTTTTTGTCCATCACTTAATGTATTAAATTCTAAATCTTTAAGTTCATAGGCAGATACGATTTTAAGGGAATTATCAATTATGCAATTATCTTCTTCCGTAAGCTTACCAAAGTGATTTGTATAAGGATAACGTCCTGTAGCAACAATTTCTCTACAAGTCATAAGATCTGGAGAGATTCTATCTGTAAGAACTACTGATATTTTTTTTGCAGTTTCTTTACCATTAAGTCTTTTTATATCTTGATCATCTATATACACACTTCCATCTATTGTACTAAGATGCTTAGTTATGCTTTTTAATATTGTAGATTTTCCCGATCCATTAGGTCCTAAAAGGCATAAAATATTTCCTTTTTCTATACCAACATTAATATCATCTATTAATATCTTTCCATGATATCCTACTGCTAAATGTTCAGTTTTAAAGTACATTATTATCTCTTACTCCTTCTCTTAATCATAAGCCAAATTACTATTGGCGCTCCAAATATTGATGTCACCGTACTTATAGCCAGCTCTGTTGGTGAAAAAACAGTCCTTGCTATAAGATCACATATGAGTGTAAAACTTCCTCCAAATAAAAATGTTGCTGGAACAAGTATGGCAGATGAGGCTGTTTTAAACATCAATTTTGTTATATGTGGAACTGCAATACCTACAAATGATATTGGTCCTGCAAATGCCGTAACACAGGCTGATAAAATACTAGATAAAAATACCAATAAGAATCTAAACCTTTTAATATTAATTCCCATGCTTTTTGCATAATTTTCTCCAAGAAGATATGCATTTAATGGTTTCACTAAAGAAAATACAAATAAAACTGTAGGTATTATAATTATCACCGCTACTTTTAATATATCCCAAGTCACTCCCGAGAAGCTTCCCATTGACCACATTGTAAAATTACTTACCTTATTGCTTTCTGCAAAAGTTATCATAAAGTCTGTACCAGCACTACATATATAACCTATCATCATTCCAATAACTAGCAACATAGATATATTTTCAACTTTTTTTGACACTAAAAGTACTAATATCATAGATAACATAGCACCTACAAAAGCTGCTAAAAACATTGTGTATGGATTTAAAAATTTGTTTGCAACTTCTAATGTTAAAAGCATAAATATTCCTACAAAAAGCTTTGCTCCTGATGATATACCTAGAACAAAGGGTCCTGCAATTGGATTTTTAAAAAATGTCTGAAGTAAAAAGCCAGATATAGATAGCGCTCCTCCGAAAATAGCAGCAGCTATAAGTCTAGGAAGCCTTATCTTCCACAATACGCTATATTCCATAGTACCTACCATATTTCTAGTAAAAACTATATTTAATATTTCTTTTAAGCTTAAATCTACAGATCCTGTATTAATATTTAAAAACATTGCTCCAAAAAGAAGCAAGATTAAAATTACAAACATTATTTGTGTTCTAATACGTTTAGACATTAAAAACTCCTTAATACCTAATTAATTTTTTTTATTTAAAAAATATTCCTCCCAAACACCTATCTTTTAAAATAAATGTTTGAGAAGAATACTATGTCTTTATTTACTTAATGGAAAATAGAATTCTGATGCCTTAGCTTCACTAATCGGTGTATGTATAGCTTCTGTCATATCTTCTATTATTTCTCCCATTCTATCAGCTGATTGCCAATAGTGAGATGCCAATCCCCATACTCTACCTTCTTTAATAGCTTTAATATCTGCTAAATAATCACCATATTTTAATATATCACTTATTGTTTTTACAGATGGATCACTAGTTGTATCATATATAATAACATCAGCATCTATAGCATTCTTATAAAATTCTTCAACTGTCATCTTACTTGTACCACCCTTATTTGGTTCTACATTTGCGAAAGAGTAATTTCCACCAGCGAGTTCAACCATCTTTGCACCATAATCGCCACCGTTTCTTACATAAACAGTTCCCTTAGATACGAATATTTGAACTACTTTAGGCTTGTCTTTATTTTCATTTTCCTTACCTACTGCAAGAACTTTTTTCTCTTGCTCATTGAATTTTTCTGCTGCAACGTCATCTTTTCCAAAAACTGCACCAAATAACTTCACCCATTCAACTTTTCCAAGTGGATGACTTTCTTCATGTTCACGAATAGCAATCCAAGGTATTCCTAATTCATCAAATTTAGCAGTAACCTCATCCCCACCGTGAGTTGATTTTGTTGTTACAAATATAACTTGAGGATTAGCTTCTTTAATTTTTTCATAATCTGGTGCCGTATTTTTGCCCACATATAATGTTTTTCCGCTCTCCATTTGGCTTTTAATTTGGTCCATATGCCATGATTTTTTATCAGTTGTTACCATTGTTACCTTATCAAGTTCATCAATAGCTTTTACAGAAGTAGCATGAGTAGTTGAAAAAACTCCAGCTCTTTCTATAGGTTGCTTAAGTACTGTCATTTCCTTTTCAGTTTTTGGTGCTTCCTTACCTTCTGGTACAATCATTATCTTTCTTTCACTACCATCAGTTATAACTTTAAATCCATCCTCGTAGTAATCTACTTGAAAATTATTTGCATACTTTAGATCAAGAGTCTTCTCAATCTTTAATCCTTTTAATTCTGATTCTTTTGTAACAGTCTGCTTATCTGCATCACCTGTTTTGTTTGTACAACCAACAGCTACCATGGAAATAGACACTGTTGTCATAAGTATTGCTACTAGTTTTTTAATTTTTTTGTTCATTTTTTTCCCTCACTTAAAAAAATTATTATGTATTTTGATTTTTATATTTATAAAAAATCAAATAAAAAAGCCTGCATCATGACAACTCATAATGCAAGCTCGTAACACAAATCTACTTTCACTAAAAATAAAGTGTAAGCTTCATCTATGCACGCTCCTAGGATCCGAAGAGCATTAAAAGTGCCGTACATAGTAGGTTTTCTGACTTATGCTTAAAACTATCTTTTCCTTCCCCATGATACTGGGTGGATTAATAAAGATAGTTTGATAATTTAAATTATCAAGCAAATACAGCAGCGGCTCTGTGTAGGATTCTAACCTAACTTCCCTCAACTTTATATAAAAGTCCCTATGTATTTAATATTAAGTTTTTTACAACTATATATCTTGTCTCTTAATTTTAATAATATAAATATTTTGTCAAGTAGTCAACATAATTATTACTTTTTTGTAATAATTATGTTAAATATGTCTTTTTTCTAAAGCTGGTATTCCTATAGCATCAGCTCTACATTGGTTGCAACATTCGAACTGATTCATATATTTCTTTGCTTCTCTTCTAATTTCTATAATTTCATCTTTATTCAAAGCCGTAATGCCCTTTAACATTCCCGCTGGAATTACAGAATTTATATTCATAACAAATACTCCTAATTCTTTTAACTTCTTAGAAATATCCGTTATTTCTTTATGATTTATGTCAGGTACAACAACAGTATTAACTTTTACTGTCATTCCCTTTTTAACTGCCAATTCAATTCCTTTAAGCTGATTATCTAATAGTACTTTTGCACCCTCTTCACCTTTATATGTTATATCTTCGTAATTTACAAAGCTATAAAGTTTTGCACCAGTTTTAATATCAATAGTATTAAGTGTCACTGTCAATGCCTCCACACCTGCATCATAAAGCCTATCAACATATTTAGGGAGTAATAATCCGTTTGTACTGACACATTTTATTTTATCTTTGTATTTTTCATTTAAAGCCTCAAGCACTTGAAATGTCTCTTCATTCGCTAGTGGATCTCCAGGTCCTGCTATTCCAATAACTTTAATCACTGGATTCTCATTTAATGTTTTTTCTGCATATTCAATAGCTTCATGAACATCCAAAACACGCGATGTAACTCCAGGTCTAGACTCATTGGCACAATCATATTTTCTATCACAATATACACACTGTACATTACATTTTGGAGCAACTGCAAGATGCATTCTTCCATATTTAGAATGAGACTTATTATTAAAACATGGATGTTTATCTATATTCATCTCTTACCTCTTCAAAGAAGCTATCAAGCTCATCTTCTGTCATTGATTGTGGTATTGTACCTATATTATCTTCCCATATATTTTCAGCAATTTTTCTTATACTTTGTGCAGCTATTCCCTCTGTATCATATTCAACTAAAGGAATTCGTTTAAGCTCAGCCATAGTTACAGCCTTATCCATAGGCATTCTTCCTATGACATTAGCATTAACTCTTCTAGCAAAGTTTTCTACAATATTTGAGTTAGTTACTACACTTCTTTCATTAAGTATTATTCCACCAAGTCTAACTTTTCCCTTTTGACCATACTTCTCTATACATGTACAGATATTATTTGCTGCATATAATGCCATGTAGTCGCAGGTAGTAACTATGTACACCCTTTGCGCAAAACTTTCCTTTATGGGCATGGCAAATCCACCACATACAACATCCCCTAAAACATCATAAATTACCATGTCATACTTGTCTTCATCTATTATGTCTAACTCTTCCATCTTATTCATAGCTGATACAACGCCTCTACCTGCACACCCATCCCCTGGCCTCGGACCTCCAGTTTCTACACAATCTACTCCCTTATATCCCTTAAAAACTATATCTTCTTCTGAAAGATCTTCTCCTTTATCAAACATTGTATTTAGCACAGTAGGTATTTTTTTACCATATACATTTCTTGTAGAATCAGCCTTAGGATCACATCCAACAAGTAAAACTCTTAATCCTTTTTCTGCTAATGCACAAGCTATATTTGATGATATAGTGGATTTACCTATTCCACCTTTTCCATATATACAAATCGACTTCAATTGTACAAAAACTCCCTTCTATTTGTTCCTGTCATTGCTCCATTTAGAATATCTTCAACAAGATATAAAACTCCTTCATATCCTATATATGACTTACTGCTTATAGATACTGTATCAAAAACTGGATATGTATACCTTATTAGTGGCAAGTCAAGCTCCATAGCTATATCTCCTTCATAGGAACTTCCAAATACCATAACAGCATTACTATTTTTTATATCATCTAAAATTTTCTCTTTTTCCTTTATTTCACCCAAATTATAAAAGTCAGTATCAAGGCCTAGCTCTCCTTGAAGCATATCTGATAGCCCTTGGCCCCTAGTACTTTCTCCAACTACGCATACTGGCAGCCCATATAAGGAATGTAGATATTCATACACAGCTTTAAGTCTATTAGTTGCATATTCTTCTCCAGATTTAATTTCATCTTCCATATCTATATTAAATAATTGAGCTATGCTCCTTATGAAGTTAGTTGTACCACATATACCATATGGATAATCAACGACTATATATGGTATATTAAATTTTTTCTCCATAAGCTTTCCTATTTGTTCAAAGCCTCTTAAAACCACGTTATACTCTGCTCTTGGAGCATTTATTATATTTTCATAGCTGTCATAGCTTAATACACTATTTATATGAATCTTATTTTTAAACATATTTTTTATAGATGCTATGTCACTTTCTGCCATAAAATCATCCGAAAACATTCCTATCAAATTTATGGAGTCTTTTACCCTTTCTCCATCTACCATGTTTTTTACTAAGGATTTTATTCCAGCCATATATCCCTTTATGATATCTCCTTTAAATCCAGCTGAAAGTATTGGTATTATTGGTATATCCGTTTCTATATTTTTAATAACACCATTTATATCATCATTCATTATTTCAGGGGTACATCCAGTTACTATAAATAAGGCTTGTGGTTTATACTCTTCTAAACACAGTTTTATAGCATCTTCTAGAGCTTTATCTCCTCCATAAATAATGTCATTTTCATATATTACTGAACAAGCTTGCTTTACATCATCTAAATGCGATGGTATATGCATGGCCATAGTTCCCCAGTGACATCCAACCGTAGAGTGAATGAGTACTACCGTATTTTTTATTCCAATAACGCTTCTATAAGCTCCAAATATCATACATGATGTTGAAGGTCTCATAATTATTTCCTCCTTAAAGTCCACAAATTTATCCATGTTTTATGAGATGCAGCTATATTCTCATCCTTTAACATTGGATAATATGTTTCATCATAATCAAATCTAGAAATTATAAGTCTTGTACCCTTTTTAGCCGCTTCAACTCTCTTTGCCATGGTCACTACAAGTTCCTTGAACTTAAGATAGCTATTAACATAATTATAATGTAAACTATGAAGTGATTTTGCTTCTGGTATGTCGGATAACAACTTCTTTCCATTTATAACGAAATCTACATCTTCCACAACTTTTCTTATTTCACTAGAATCCTTATTATCTATAATAACTGCATCACAACCTGCAATTTCTAATGCTATCTTTAAATTATTTCTCATTTTTTCAAGAGTCTCTTGTGATATATCTTTATCTTTAACTACCTTTTCATTCATTTCTACCATTACATAAGATAACTTCATCCCAAATTCATTATTATAGTATTTAATCAAATATGGAACTTCATTATATGACCTTGAATACAGAGCATATTTATATTGTGATAATATTCCTTTAGCTTCATTTAATTCATCTTCTATTTCTTCATATTTTTTTGATAATACCTTTTTCATTTCTTCAGACTTATTTAATCTTTCTGCTATAAGCATGTAAAATTTTTCTATTCCTTTTATACCCAATGTATCTGTTGGACTATGAAAATGAATATAATCTGTACCAAATTTATTTTGCATTTGTTTTGCCCATCTTAATCTACGTACAATATTAAGCTTAGCTTTAGGTGCATTTTCAATCTCCTTTAAAGATGCACTAGGTATTAAAGTATTTATTTTTATGTCAGCTAATGATAGATATTCTTTAATATCCTGAAGACAATCATCTCCCCCGTAGCCCCATCCAAAACTCTCTATATTTACAAGATTATCTTCTATAGTTTGAGGCTTCATTACCTCATTTACTATAGTACACATCACTTCATTAAAGCCACATCCATTATGACTGTATTCCTTCTTTGTTTTATTTCCTATAACTGCATCAACTCTCTGAGTGATATTATTCTTAGCTTGACTTTTATCTATATGTGAAAAAACTTGAGATTTAATTCCTATAACTCGACATTTTTCATTTTCTTTATATTGTTCAACAACTGTTTTAATATCACAATTTATCATGTCGGAACATGTAGTAGGAAGTACAAAAATAATTTCTGGATTATATTTTTCTAAAACTTTATCAATGGTATATTTTAGTTTATCTTCACATCCATATATCACTTCTTTTTCAGTAAGATCTGTAGATTCTATATTAAAAAAAGGCATATGTTTTCTTCTAATGGCATGCCTATAATGATAAGCACAACCTCTTGGACCATGTAGAATAGTTATAGAATTTCTTATTTCACTTACCGCACCTATATTACCAGATATTTTTCCATTTAATCCATTGTGATGTAATACACTAGTTGGATACATACCAAAACTAAGTTTTTCTTTAAATCCATTTCTAAGATACATACTTCTCCCCCATTGATTTTTCATATTAAAAAAACCCACCTAAAAGGTGGTTTTTTTTATTTTTAAATAGTATTTTTACTCAATAGTATAAGTTATTACCTTAAACTTAATAGTTCATCTGGCTTTATAACTTATAATCTAAATTTAATACACTAATATAAAACTATACTTTCTAGACTATTATCTCCCACCGAAATAAATAGCTTATTTTCTTTACCGGCAGGTCTCCTGACTTATGGCTAATAACCTTTGTTGTACCTTCCCAGTATCAATACCAGTGGTATTATCACAACATCGTCACCATTTTACAGTAGCGTGGGCTGTTATAGATTTTCACTATATTCCCTTTTAATATATTTATTAAAACTTAGTTCTATATAAACATAACCAGCAAATTCTATTTGTTTCCATTATATTATATCTTGTTGTTTATTGTCAATTAATTGCGTAATTGTTTACAATAAGTCTTATTTTATCTAAACATAACAAAAAACGCATCCATTAAATGAATGCGTTTTTGGCGGAGAACGAGGGATTTGAACCCTCGCGCCGGTTACCCGACCTACGCCCTTAGCAGGGGCGCCTCTTCGGCCACTTGAGTAGTTCTCCGAATTAAATTTTCTATTTAATTATCTTTAAATAAAAAAATGGCGGAAGAAGTGGGATTCGAACCCACGGTACGCTCACACGTACGCCGGTTTTCAAGACCGGTGCCTTAAACCAACTCGACCATCCTTCCATGTCGCCTGACATGATTTATTATATCAGCATGTAGTGTACATGTCAACATATTTTATGAAAAAAATTTATTCAATTTAATAAATTTTTTTATTTACCTTAAACCCTTGATTTACAAAGAGTTACCCATATAAAAATCTAATTAAAATTTTTTCAAATCCTATTCAACTCTAATTTTTTTCAAAAAAAATCAGGAACTCAAACCTGATTTTTTATAAATTTATTATTACTATTTTATGCTTTTGATCTGGGTAATTCGGACTTTATTTCACCTACAATTTGCAGTATCATAGGTATCAGGCAATAAAATCCATGTACAAAATAAAATATAAAGGATACAGGTGTTATTGGATTCATTATAATCTCGGGATTATACATTATATTGGTTTGATCAAAAGTATTCCCATTAAAATTACTGTCATAGACCAAAATACAGTGATTACAAAAACCCTGTCTCTATTATCAAATCTATAGATTGACAATGCTGTTCGTCCTTTAAGTGTATATCCCCTACTTCGCATACTATCTGAACTTTCTACAAAGTTTTCTAATGTCCACGTTATTATCGTAGAAATGATACGAATTGAATTACAAATTCTCCTTAATATATTTCCCTGATTAGCCCCTCTTCCTATAGCCTTCTGTGCAGTATTAATCTTTCTTGCTCTAGCTTTTATTCGAGGCACGGTTCTCAAAATTATTGAGATAAATAGTGATAGCTTAGGAGAAATTCTTCCAAATAAATAAATTATTTTATCCCTGGAAACTACTGCGTGAACACAGCTAAACCACATTATCACAGTTGCTATTATAACTCCTATCACAATACCATATACCAATGATTCTAATATTACTTGATTTCCTATAAAATTTTGCGAAGGTTTGTAACTCCAAAATGATTATAGTAAGAATACCATAGAGAATATGCTCCTATGAATGGAATCAATATTATATTAAATATCAAATCTCATACTCTACCATCCCATACTTGAGTTTTATTCTATCTAACTTTTCAAACATGGGTCCACTCACCAATATTAATGTAAGCATAGTTGCAAAGGCATGAACCATATTTACAGGAAGTCCTGAAAGATATACAGCTGAAATAACCGAAGTATCTATAGTGTCGCTCATAGTAAATATAGCACATGTATCTAGAATCGGTCCTACTACAAGCATAATGATTAATACACCAAATATGCCTAAACTTATCTTTTTTCTTGTTAAGATACCTTTGCTATACAAATATCCTGCTAAAAAACCAGCAATTCCATATGCAAACATCTGCCAAGGAGTCCACGGACCTTGTAGAAAAATAAAATTAGATACTAAGGCACTCATGGCCCCTGTTAAAAATCCCGCTTCAGCTCCAAAAGCCATTCCAGTAATTATTATTATTCCTGCCATTGGCTTAAAATGAGGAACCATTATAAATGCTGCACGAGATGCCACAGCTATTGCACACATAACTGAAAGCACTACTATTTCTCTAGCCTGAGGACGGCGCTTTTCAAAGGATAAGAAAAATGGAATCATGGAAAATATTATTATTACAACGCTAGTTAGATAATATTTTCTATCACCAAATTTCCAAAATACTAATATTGTAGCTGGAATACATATAAGAATTACTAAGGCAGTTATTAACTTTCTTATATTAAAACCTTTTTGTGTTTTGTTATTGTTTATGCATTCATTTGACATAACTTGATTACCCCCTCATTAGTTGTGGCATTGTCAAATATATGTCTGCTCATTCTATTTGCTGCCGTTGTATAGAAGCTGTTAGCAGAGAAAAATCTATCTGGCGTATTGGTTGTTATTATATCTCCATCAAAGAACATAGATACATAATCAGCATACTTTGCACAGAATTCAACATCATGAGTTACCATTAAAATAGTTACACCTTGAGATTGTAGTTTCTTTAGAATCTCAGCAAACTTAAGTTTGAAAAAGCTATCTATTCCTTTTGTAGGCTCATCTAAAAGAAGCAACTTAGGATTTGTCAAAAGAACTTTTGCAAGTGCAGCTCTCTGCTGTTCCCCTCCTGAAAGGTCATAGGGATGAGATTCAAGAAGATCTTTTATTTCACAGGTTTCAGCAACTTTTAGTACTTGTGATTCTTTTTCCTCCCTAGTGCCTTTTAGCATCTCTTCAAGGTCTTCTCTCACTGTCTTTTTTACAAATAAGCTTTGAGGATCTTGAGGAAGCATTGCCATATTTCCATTAAAAAGTTCATTGTCAGTATATTTTTCTATGCGCTTTCCATCAATAATAATCTTTCCTCTATATGGCTTGCATATATTTGTTATAGACTTAAGTGTTGTTGACTTTCCTGTTCCATTACCTCCCACTATAGCGAAAAGGCTGGCCTTTGGGACGTCAAAAGATACTCCTTTAAGTATATCTGGAAGATCTTTTTTATATCTAAACCAAACTTCCTTTACAGAAAGAGCTGGATTTTTATCATCTTCCTCAATTATCTTTTCAGGTATTGATTTAACTTTTATAGATTTATCTTTAAAATGATTAGTAAGCCAGTCCCTACCTTCCCTTACCGTAAGAGGACAGCTTCCACTGCCGCCTGCCCCGTAGAAAATTTGAACTGGTGATGGCATTGCAGCAAACATATCATTTCCTTCTTCTTTAAGCATTTCACCAATTTTATGTGGTTCATCATCAGCTATAATCTTCCCATCATCCATAACAATAACTCTATCTGATGCATGAAGTATATCCTCTAGACGGTGTTCTGTTATAACAATTGTAGTTCCAAGCTCTAAGTTTATCTTTCTTACTGTATTTAGAAAGTCTGTAGCAGCAATAGGATCTAGCTGACTTGTAGGTTCATCAAGTATAAGAACTTCTGGCTGCATAGCCATAATAGATGCTAAATTTAACAGTTGCTTTTGACCTCCTGAAAGATCTGCAACGCTTTTATGAAACCAAGATTGAATTCCAAAATAACTTGCCATCTCCGCTACACGTAATCTTATAGTTTTTTGGTCACAGCCCAGACTTTCAAGTCCAAATGCAAGCTCATGCCATACCTTGTCCGTTACGATTTGATTATCTGGATTTTGCATAACGTATCCAATCTTAGATGACTGTTCACGTAAATCTGACTCTTCAAGAGCTTTTCCTCTAAATAGAATCTCACCTTTGTGATTACCATGAGGTGTAAGCACACTCTTAAAATGTTTTAGTAGAGTAGTCTTTCCACTTCCACTCTTACCACATACAGTTATATATTCTCCCTTCTCTATAGAAAGGTTTATGTTTTCTAAAACCGGCTTATCTGGCTTTGTTAAATAAGCGAATCTTAAATCCTTGATCTCAAAAAGTGCCATATTAATGCCTCCTTCAAATTTAGAAATGTTGGTATAATTAAAAATAACATATAAGCTATTACTCCTAAAAGAGAATAGATATTACTCATAGGTGATATATACATATTAGGTGTATATGAAGCTTCTACGCCACCCATTATACCGCACATAGCAACTATAAAAACTAAACTTGCCATAACTATCATCATAATCTTATCTCGAATATCAAACCTATATATTGCAAAATTTGTCCTCTTTCCGCTTCCATATCCACGACTTCTCATACTATCTGCCGTAATAATAGAACCTTCAAGAGCCCAACTTGTAACTATAGATAGCAGAGCAAGTCCACTTTCAGCTTTCTCCCTATTTGTGCCATTTTCTACAGATTTCCCAACACATTTTCTAGCATTTCCAATCTGTATTATCTTTTGTTCAAATCGAGGCACAAGTCGTAGTACCATAGTCAATATTAAAGAAACTGATGGTATTATTTTTCCAAAAATATAAAGAAATTTATCACTTGTCATCACCGAATTATAGCAGGCAAACCAGCACAAAATACTTATAAACATACTTGCAAGTGCCATTCCATAATAAAGTGCTTCTAATGTATATGGTCTTCCAGAAAAGTAGGTAAAAATCACAGTCTGTCCATATGTATTGAAGAAAGGATTTATTACTGAAAGAGCAATGAAAACTGGCAATAGTCCAAAAATAAATTTTAATCCTTTTTTCTTATGTATAGTTAAATAATAACTAAATGCCATAAGACATGAACATAAAAGAAATACAGGATGTACAAAAAACATTCCCAAGACTATTGCACATATAAAAAATATGAAATTTAGTATAGGATTATATGTTGAAAAAGCATCTCTTTCCATTTTATTCGTGAAAATCCCCTTTCCCCTTTAATTCGGCATTAAGCCCTTGCTTATTTAAAAGCAAAGGCTTATTTTTTATCTTGTATATTATTAAATTACATTCCTCTGCTGGTATAATTTTAAGTTCTTCATCAAAGCTTCCCACTCCACTAAGTGTATAGTCTTCTCCAGCAATAAATCCATCAATAGATGACACTGATTTTTTTACCATACTTATTTTAGTATCTGACTGCTCTACTTTAAAACTAAAACTTCCTGCGAACTTATCATCTTTTTTTTCAATTATATTATAGATCCCAGCTTTCATATCATTGATATGGAAATACTTCCACATATCATTTCCATCTTCATACTCCTTTTTTTATAGTATTTATGATGTGATATGTACAAATACAATATAATACTTTAAAAGTTAAGGTATAAAGCCGAAAAAAAACAGTTTTCTTAATAATAAGAAAACTGACTTTCTATTTCACATTTATTAAACATAATAAAGATGACTGGTAGATTGAAAGTTTTCCTTGAAACTTCAAGTCATTAACAGCATGATTAAAATATCCTGACTTCGGGGAACCATATTGCATAAACCTTCCCAACATAATGCCAGTGGTTAATGCGGCTTTTTTATCTCCTTACAGTAGCAAAGAAACTGTGATGGATTTTCACCATTCTTCCTTTAATCCTGCATATTTCTATTTTTTATATTTATATGGATTTTTAGCATATATATCCTCTACCACATTATATAGTAATTAATTAACATATTCAAGTGGTAAACATTTTTTTAATTTAATTTATCAATAAACATTTAATATAATTTATGTTATAAAATATTAGTCATTTAGAAGATTTTCACCCTGTTTTAAATCCTCTAAGGTGTTGATTCCAAGCATTTCACAGCAATTTTTGCATATGAAAACATTCACAATATCGCCGCTGTTTCTTATTATCTCAGGAACATCTGTAAGATAATATTCACCCTGACTATTAGTATTTCTAACCTTCTTTAATGCATTAAATAATACACTAGAATGAATTATATCAGGTCCACAGTTAAGTTCCTTAATTTTTTTCTGCTCTTCGGTACAATCCTTTTCTTCTATAACCCTTAAAAAGTTATCATTTTCATCTCTTATTATTCTTCCATATGGAGGCTGCTCCTCAAAAATAGATGTAAGTACTGTACACATAGATTTTCTTGACTTATGATATTCTGCAAACCCTTCAAAAGTATCTCTGCTTATCATAGGCATATCACCGTATAAAATCATTATGTCATCATTACAATCCTTTAAATAAGGCTCAGCTACCATTACAGCATGGCC